>NZ_JAJRBM010000309.1 GCF_028679455.1 Methanospirillum sp.
AGGATATCAATAATCCGGCAGACAAAAAGGTCAAGTTCTGACAGGCACCTGTTGTCTAGAGAGAGTGAATCTCCATCCTTTCTGATCGCCATACTACCTCTTATATTTCAGAGTGATTAACAATGAGTATAGGCATTGAACAATTATGATAACCAGATACTTAGTTTTTTTATGAATATCGTTTTTTTCCAATAAATTTAGGATCAACATAACGGATTATCATTTGTTTATGTTATCTGATTATAGTGCACTGCATAAGGTTTTAGAATAATCGAAGTGAAACGAAGGTTATTCTAAAACGTTATGCTTAGCACCTTAATGTGAACAGCGTTACAAAGAGAGTAATTTACTTTTGAATCATCGAGCTCTTTTCGGATCAAAAACCAAACCGGCAGAGGTCTCTGGATATCTTTATCGATTCTCCAGACCTTCAGAACGAAGAATTTTACTTCAAGAAAGCCAGTCATCGAGTTCCGAATTCGCAGAATTCTCCATCGGTTATTTTATTCATTATTTTATCAATCCTGATCGCCTGAGTATTGAGGACTTTTACTTACTGGGAGGTCTTCCTTGTGGACCTTGTTAGCTGGTATCCCATACCCTGGTTTCTCAAGAAAAAACACGATCATCTGAACCAATATCTGCAACATATGTCAAATCCAATGCTTCTATACGGGTGAGTAGCCAAGGCTGACTTCTATAAAAACCATCCATGTATATGTGGCTGAAAGACTGGTTGTTAGCGTTGCTACTATTTTGTGATATCGCTGTCAAATGACGGCGGCCGGATCTTTTAAAAAAACCTTTCACATAATCGAGCGCTATTGAGTGCCGATTATGGGTTTTGGTGAAAACCAGTTTTGAAGGGACGCTTGATTAAAAAATCATTTAAATGCGAAATCTGGGAATCTATCGCTATTATAAGTCGTGCGACCTGATTCTTGAATGCCCTGTTAACAGCCAATAAATTGTAATTACTCATATAAAGATCAAACGATTTAATGGCGATATTCGTGATTTTAAACGTGACATTGTAGAGTTAATAATTATAGACACCCCAGAGAGATACCTTTTCATGAGACAGAAGATATAATCATATCCATACCATGCCATTGACGTATTGATACGAGATAAAAAAATTGATTATGTAAATATAATCAAGGAACTTAATTTCCTGCTTCCTGAATTAAAAGAAAGGTATGGAATATCTCGTATTGGCGTGTTTGGTTCGCAGGTTACCGGTAATGCCCATCAAGGGAGTGATATCGATATTCTTGTAACATTTCTGGAAGAAAAAGAGATTTTGACAACTACATGGATTTAAAATTCTTTCTTGAAGAAAATTTTGGAGATACTGTTGATCTTGTAATCGAAGATAGTATAAAGGCCAGAAAAAAAGAACGAATTATTCATGAAACTGTGTTTGTATGAGAGACTGGAGACTTTTTGCAGAAGATATCTTACATGCATGTGATGATATTGAATCCTATGTTAAGGGTGTGTCTTAAGAATCATTTCTGAACGACAAAAGGACAAGGGATGCAACCATTCACAACCTGCTCATTATCGGCGAATCAGTAAAACGAATACCCTCTGAAATCCTTGAATCATATCCCGGTATTGAATGGCGAAAGATTGCAGGTTTAAGAGATATCATTGCCCATTCCTCGGTATAACAAGAAGAAATATGGCGGCCGACCGGTTCACCAGGGAAATACCATCACCGAGTTCTCATTCCAGCCATCGAGAACCATATCCACCAGAGTTTCGCTCCTATTGTGGACACAGAGGAGAGAATGGAGAGAACTAACGTGATTTTTCCCAACTCAGGGAGCTCCGGGAACCGGGGATTGGTACCACCGCTGGTCATCCCATCGTTTCCAGTACGGGTACAGGTACTCCGCAAGCCCGGCCGGGTCAGGAGAAGAGACCAGAATCCCCCGGGAAAGGATCCGTACCTGGATATAGAGGGGAAGGAGCTCGAAGATCCTGATATCATATCTTTCTGACCTTCTCTCTCGCCATGCCAGGGACTGGAGGTGAACCGGATCCAGGGAAGATCCGGCGACCAGGCAGATATCAACATCGCTTCTCTCATCTGCTGTTCCTTCGGCCTGAGAACCATAGAGATATATCCCCGGCACCTTCTCTGCAAGGGTGGAAAGATCACGGAGGAGATCGGCAATCAGGGCTTTTCTATCCATTCTTCTATCACCTGGACGAGGCGGAGGATATCAGGGACTGACCCGAGTATTCCTGACAGGGCAAGAAGTTCATCAGTACCATTATAGCGGTGAATTATCCGGTTTCGCAGGCCATTCATCCCCCGGAGAAGTTGTTTCTGACTTGAAGAGAAGAGATCGATCCGTTCGATATTATCGTAATCATCACGGGGAGGAATCCTGTTATCACGAAGATACATCGCAACGAGATCCATGAATGCCTCAGAGATCTCCTGGAACGCCTTGAATACTGCAAGAACTGTCCGGGTATCTGATATGAGATCCTCCGGGCAAACCTTTCCGGTCCATGACGTGATGAGATCTGCACGATTCCGGATCCAGAATATGTTATCGCGGTATCGAAGTCGGCGATCTTCATCCATACTCATACATCCATCCCGGAGGTGATGAAGAATACGAAAAGAGAGTACTCCCAGATCCTGGGAATGTTCATGTGAGTTCAGCGATATACTATAGAGCATTGCATAACGTATTTGAATGACCGGAGTGAAACAGAGGTCATTCTAAAGCGTGAAATTGAATTGCACGTAAAATTTTAAGGCAAACTTGCAAAAAAGCGGTGTTATTAACGAAATATGCTATACCATCCGGATGCCATATGATCTCTTCATCCCCGATCCGCGTTTTGCAGACAGCCTGGCATGCGACCCTCATAGAGGGACTTACCGGCATCATTGAACAGATAAAACGGTACAATCCTGACAGGATCATCCTGTTCGGATCCATGGCAACGGGGAAGATTACTACCCAGAGCGATCTGGATCTTCTGGTAATCATGCCATCAGGACCGGAGAGGCAAAGAGTGGATGCGTATTATCGGTGATGAACTGGAACGTCCTGTTCCGGTTAACCTACTCGTCTTCACCAGCGAGGAACTTGAAGAATATCTCCCGAAAAGCACATTTTTACGTGAAATTATCGGGAAAGGCAAGGTAATCTATGACAAAAGATGCAGGGTATGAAGCCGAACGGTGGC
>NZ_JAJRBM010000310.1 GCF_028679455.1 Methanospirillum sp.
AGATCCCTGCAGGATCTGAAACGGCTGTCACTGGCAGGTGGGTGTCTGCACCAGGATTTGATCTTCTGAAAACTCTCAACAAGCGGTTTGCCTATCTGCCGATCATCGCTGAGGATCTGGGCATTATCACCGCAGATGTCAGGGAGATGATACGTGAGTTTTCGTTACCCGGAATGAAAGTGCTGATGTTTGCATTTGGTCCTGGTATCGCGGAGAGCCCGTATATTCCTCATCATATTCCTCAAAATTGTGTGGTCTATATCGGTACGCATGATAATGCCCCGATTCTCGGGTGGTTTCTCGCTGAAGCATCAGAAGAAGAGAAACAGAATCTGTCTGCATATCTAGGGAGGGAGATCTCAGTCGATAATGCCAACTGGGCACTGATCCGATTGGCTATGATGAGTGTAGGCAATACAGTGATTCTCCAGATGCAGGATGTTTTGAATCTGGGTATGGAGTCCCGGATGAATCTGCCTGGAACTAATGCCGGAAACTGGCTGTGGCGTATGAATTCCACTCATTTTAATCCGATTCTTCAGAAAAAAATCTACGATATGACTATGTTATACGGTAGATTGTAACCCGAATTTTCTCTTCTCTGGGGATTTTTTTCGTTGTTTACCGACGGATCAGATCTCATTTTTGTTATGGCCCTCAAAGATGACAACGCATTAATAATATCCCTCTCATATATGAGTTTATGATAGAGCCTGAAGATCTTGAGTGTCTGAAGCACATCGCTCTTCAGGGCGGTCTTCATGATCCGCTCTTTCTCAATTCTCAAATCCTTGGCGGAGAACTTGGTATCAGTCCCCAGACTGCGTCCCGCCGGCTCAAGTCACTGGAGCAGCAGAACCTGATCAAACGTACCCTCGTTGCTGACGGTCAACAGGTAATGGTGAGTGAGGATGGGGAGTCAGCGCTTCGGGCCGAATACTGCGATTATTACAGACTTTTTGGGGGGAAGCAGAAGCAGTATCAGTTCCCGGGAACAGTAGAATCAGGGCTGGGTGAGGGAGCGTATTACATGAGCCTTCGACAGTATATGCAGCAGTTTGAGAAGATCCTGGGTTTTGCTCCGTATCCGGGAACACTCAATCTCAGGCTCTCACCGGTGGCAATCCAGCGGCGGAAACGTCTGACGATTGCAGACTGGTTTCTTGTTGATGGCTTTGAATCAGAAGGCAGGACGTTTGGACAGGTACGATGCCTGCCTTGTATGATACATACGATTCCCTGCGGGATCATAGTTCCAGGAAGATCACACTATCCTGAAGCTCTGGTTGAAGTGATTGCTCCGGTTGGGTTGCGGCGTGAACTGAATCTGAAGGATGGGGATGAGGTCGTGATTGAGGTGTCATTATGATTGTAGAAGCGCTCGAAGCGCTCAGAAAAGGTGAGATGGTACTGCTCTATGACTTTGATAACCGGGAGCGTGAGACCGATCTCGCCATGAGATCAGATCAGATAACTCATCGGGATATCTGCCGGATGCGTCATGATGCCGGTGGTCTGATATGTACCGCAATTCCGTTTGCGGCAGCGAAGAAACTGGGGCTGCCGTTTGCCAGGGATGTACTGAAAAACTGTGCCATGGTTGAACAACTCGGAGACATTCCCTATGATCCTTCGAACAACTCTTCATTCTCACTCTGGGTGAATCACCGGAATACCTTTACCGGAATCACTGATAAGGACCGGTCCCTCACGGTGAATGCTCTCTCTCAGGTTGTCAGGAATACTCTTGATGGGGAACCTGTTGTGTTCAAGGAGCAGTTCAGAACTCCCGGTCATATGCCTGTGCTCATTGCAGCAGAAAAACTTCTGGATCAACGACACGGCCAGACCGAACTCTCGGTAGCCATGGCAGAGATGGCTGGTATCAACCCGACGATCAGTATCTGTGAGATGCTTGATGATGAGAGCGGGCTAGCCCTATCAAAAGAAGAGGCAATGCGATATGCCAAAAAGCACGGGCTTGCCTTTGTTGAGGGTTCAGAAGTCCTTGAGGAATGGGAACGAAATAAATAACCGGCCGGTTCCCGTTCTCCTGATATCACAGAAATTAATACAGGAGGATGAGCGTAATCCGGTTGAAAAACACTCTCCTTTTATTACGATTATTAGATCTCTATCGCTTTCAGGGCTTCATGGACCATCCGTCTCCAGACATCTGATGTCTGGGTATAGATCTCCTTTGCTTTCACCAAATCAGGACTCTCACCTTCAGTATCCAGACGTTCCAGTGTCCGGGTAGCAGCATCAAGAATCCAGCAGTCATACACTGATTTGTTCACCGCTGCCACCGATTCTGCCCGCACTGAAACCAGCACCCGGTTATCAGGCGCCTTGAAGACGTTTGGTTTCCCGATAACGGCAACATAGGTATGTGTTCCTTCTATGGTGGGGGTCTCGATTGAAGCAATCTGGTGCATTGCTTCTGGCTGGTAACTTCCTGCACTGACAAAGAAGAGACCACTCGGATCTTTCACCTTGATCTGATAAAATACTGCATCTCCTTCCGATTTCTTCTTCTCGGCCAGAATACCTACTAGAAATACCCGGTTGCATCGCTCACCGGTGGGAAGCAG
>NZ_JAJRBM010000311.1 GCF_028679455.1 Methanospirillum sp.
GATTTTTTCAGATCATGGTATCTGGCACGAAAAAAAGAATCGATCTATGAGCAGGTGAATATCCGGATTACTAAGTATATAGCCGGTTATCCCGTTCGATCTTCTTTATTACCCGGTCCCAGGCTTTTGTGATAAGAAAACTCTCCTCCATATCGTGAATCATGGAAACGAACTTTTTCATCGGAACTGCAAACGTCAGAACATCAAGCGGCACACAAATCCTGGCTGAAGGATCCATCATTCCGAGCACTGCACGCGGATCTGGTGATTGTTGCTCATGCCAGGGATAATGAACGATAGAGGAGCAACCGGCTCCCATCGGCGTGATTACCCCATATGGATCTGCCCGGTTATAGTTCGCAAGTGAAAAAAGTCCTGATATCACTTCAGGTCGTGCAAAAAAAATTACCACGGCTGGATCATCGGTTTCATCAAGATTATCCCATCGTTTAAAGAGGAGATACTTGTCGGTAGAGGGAATAATCTGGATCTCGTCCTGCCACGTATCAACGAGGTCTGGAGTTTTTTTGTACCGCTCTCCTTCCACTTTCCCTTCAATTCCATGCGAAAGGAAGTACCTGAAGTCTGGGGGCTTCTCTTCTACATACCCACAGTATCGAAGTCCTCCTTTACAGGTTATCGATGTTGCATCAAACGCCAGATTTTTCCCGTTCCTGATCTTTGCCAGATCACAGACGAAACACCTCCAGTCTTCAGAAGCCTTTGCCTGAGGAGTGTTCCGAAGGTCAGGAGAGAGCTCAAAGGTTATGGGAAGTGGTTCTCCGGGAAAAAAACGACCCCATAATCTCACAAATTCATCCCGTAGCGAAAGATCCATACCAGTCCTGGGGGTTTGGGGGATTTAGATGTTTTGCCAGTACTGAAACCGTTGTATAAAAAATTCGTTTTCTATGATTTGCCTGTTCATTTTTCTCCTCATGGAGGTTTTACCGGCATCATCTGATGAATGGCTGATGATGGAGATCAAATATATATCGGCTATGAGTCTGGATTTTGTTCTGACAATTATCATGACTGCCGTGGGTTTATCTGGGCAAAGAGATGATGATTATTCTCTATTGAAACAGGATGCACGGCATGAACAAAAATCAACAATCTCCTCATATTCTGGCACGGATACCCCTAGTGATCATCATCACTCTCTGTATATGGAGCATCACCCCGATTCTGATCGCAGATCTAACCTCTCCGGATAGTTTAGATATTCCAGTACAAACACCTGTAAATATCACCATCCTGGCTGTCAACGATTTTCATGGTCAGATCACCTCAGGAAAGATGGTAAATAATTCTCCGGTAGGTGGTCTTGGATCTATGGCCTCATACCTTATGGAAGTAGTGAATAATTCTGGAGAAGAACGGACAATTATTGCACTTCCTGGTGATATCACCGGAGCATCAACCCCTGAATCAGCGCTTCTTCTTGATGAACCAACGTTACTCTTCTATAATCTGTTCTCAGGTAATGCCTCAAAAACAGGACAATATCACCCGATATCCTCATGCCAGGTTGTTGCAACCGTGGGAAATCATGAATTTGATAAGGGGATCACTGAACTACTCCGCAAGATCAACGGGGGGAATCAGAATACCACCATACCCCACCTTCAAAATCCATACCCGGGCAGTGCTACAACTTTTGTGTCATCTAATATAGTCTATCGAAATACCAGTGAACTTCTGCTTCCCCCATATACTATCAGGACAATTGGAAATGTCTCAGTAGCCTTCATCGGAGCAGTAACGAACTCAACTCCGTCCCTGGTAACTCAGGGTACCGTAACGAATCTCACCTTTCTTGATGAGGCTGATTCAATCAATCAGCAGGTGGAAATTCTCAAAGAACAGGGAATCCATGCTTTTGTGATCCTGCTCCACGAAGGAGGAACCCAGACACCTTATGACGGGCCGACCAGACAAGATGTACCGGTGACCGGTAATGTCGTTGGTATCGTTTCACGTCTTGACAGTGATGTGGATATTGTATTATCCGCCCACACTGATGAATTTACCAACGCTTTCCTTCCCAATGCCGGAGGTGATCCGGTTCTGGTAACCCAGGCCTATTCGTACGGTAAGGGATTTGCCAACGTCAGTCTTGCAGTAGATCCGTCAACCGATGATATCATCTGGAAGACTGCGACCATAGTTACTCCCTACTCCAATGTACCACCGGGATCTAACCCAAATCCGGATGCATTACGTTTACTTAATAATACGCTCACTCTTACCAATCCGCTGATTAAACAGGTAATCTCATCAACAGAGATGAACATCACTACCGACCGAAATGCAGATGGTGAATCGAACCTGTATGACCTGATCACTGATTCCATGCGGGACTCCATGCAATCAGATTTTGCTGTACTCCAGGAAGAAGCAGTCAGATCTGATATCCTGCCGGGAAGTATTACGATTGGGACAATGTATAAACTGCTTCCATTTGGAAACTCCATCGTAACCGTACATATGACCGGGGATCAGATCCGGTTGCTTCTTGAACAGCAATGGAACCGGACAATAGCACCAACTCATCTGCTGCAAATTTCCGGATTTAATTACACCTATGATGAGACCAAACCCATATCAGAACGGATCATCTCAATCACCAGAAACGGTTCACCGCTAGAACCGGATCAGAACTATTCTGTTGCCACGATTGGGTTCCTTGCAGCAGGTGGAGACGGATATACGGTTATGCAACTCTCACAGCCAGGAGTAACCGGTTCACTCGATGTTGATGTTCTGACTGCGTATATCAAAACGCTTCAGACACCGCTCGTGATTACTCAAAATGGAAGAATCCTACGGGCAATTACCTGATGCAATAAATTCAGTCTGACAAACCTGATCAGGCATGACCATCTGTATAAGATTATCCCCCGGGTGATCTTGTTAGCACATCTTTTCATTTTTCAAAATGATCGTCATTACAGTATCGTTCACCAATACGTGCTACGAGTGAAAACGGTTGTATCTCTTCATCACGGCCAAGAAGAAAAGTTATTTATCTATGTCTTTGATACTCAAGAGTGGTCATATGATACATCAAATAACCAAAATATCAGTGAGTACGGATCGTACCCGGGTAACAAAGACATTACAGCGGACAGTTCTTATGACGATTATCGTACTCTGTATACTCCCGACCTGTGTCGCAAGTCTCCCAATAGTTATGTACCCTCTCAAACCTTCACCTGCTATAGGCCCTTATCAGGATTCAGAATTTCTTGAGATCTCAAATGAAACGATTCTTGGGCTTTCAAACCAGACCATACCCAATGGAACTGCCCTGCGTGAGCTCCAGACAACACAACAAAAACTTGCAAACATGAATATCAGCCCGGAACTCTATCCCACCGCAAAACAGATCAATGCCTACCTGTATTATAGTGCAAAAGCAGGAGATGAATCATCTGACGCTATGAGTCTCGCAGATAAACCATATTCTCCAGAATACACGGATTGGACGGTGAATCTTCAGGCAAAAATTTACCAGAATGCATCAAAAACCATCTGGAAGCAGATACAGGATTTATACCCGAATGTAACTTCATATACACTCAGACCAACTGCAACACCAGACCCCTCTGAAAAAATGATCACCAGATGGCCAAAAAGTCCATTTTCAACATTTGACAATGAGGATAGTGATGCAGTGTTAGTTGGTCAGATAATAAGTCAAACCTGATGAAACCAGCAACAACAAAAAACTACCTATTTTCAATCAATGATCGAATCAACAACCGAATCATGATACCTGCCATCCTCCCTTCGGCACCCTGATCTCAAATCGTGCACCTTCACCCTCTTTCCCGGTCTCCTTTATCGATATTCCGGTTAGCGAGAGAATTTCCCGTACAAGAAACATCCCGAGTCCGGCATTATTTCCAAACCCTTCCTCAAATATCGATTCTTTTTCTCTTCCAGAGATACCTACTCCGTTATCTTCCCATACCACAATCAGATTGCCATCAGATTCATGTGCAGAGACTCTGATCTCTGTTACACGTCCGCCATGCCGGACAGAATTATCAAGCAAATTAAAAAACACCATCTCCAGCATCGGATCTGCAAATATCGAAATCCCGTGTATTTCGGATATCCGGGTAATTCCGGGTGAAAGGGAAGAAGCAGGCATAACGGTCTCCAGTTGCACCCATTGTGGTTCGTGAGAACCTAAATCCTGATAGATCCGAGTGAACTCTATCTGGGACTGGATTTCATCGGTTGCTGATCTCATCCGTTGCAGGTACTCAGAAAGACCTGGGTCGTGATATTCCATTTCTGCTACTGCTATATAACCGCGGATGGCCGTGATCTTATTGAGAATATCATGACGGGTGATACCAGAAAGAAGATTAAGCTGATGATTTGCTTTCTTAATTGCCTCTTCTGATCTCTTACGTTCGGTGATATCATGACTGATGCCCTGGATTGCGATAACCTTCCCCTTGGCATCGCATATCGGTGAGATACTTTGAGAATGCCATTGCCAGGTGCCATCTTTATGCGGTATCCGGTATTCATTTCCAGACATCTTTTTTCCGGTTATACGGGCCTGGATGAAGAGTTCACGATTATGGGAGTAATCATCAGGATGAACAAATAATGTAGCCGATTTTCCGATAACCTCGTTCTGTGTATATCCTAACAATTCAGTCACATTTGGTGACATGTAGGTGAAAATACCGTCGGGAGTCAGTGAATATACAATCTCATTTGCATTCTCTACAAAAGAACGGAACTTCTCTTCACTTTCCCTGAGTGCCTCTTCTACCCGTATTGTATCGGTAATATCACGAATTATCCCTTCAATATAATGGGGGTTTTTAGAATCATCGTATACGATGCGACTTGAGATCGATACCATAACCGGACTCCCGTTATGGGTTTTTAAGGCGATGCGTTCTTCCTTTACCTTCCCATATTTCATTATTTTTGCCAGAAATGTATCTCGATCCGATGGATCTACATAAAAATTATCACGAATATTTTTCCCTATTACTTCTTCAGCACTTGAATACCCGAATTTTTCTACAAACGAGGAGTTGATCATGATAAGGTTGCCCTGAATATCAGACCGATAAAAAGCACCTTCGAGGTTTTCTATGATAGATCGGTAGGCCTGTTCACTCTGTCTGATCTGATGCTGATTTTCCTGTAACGCATCAAACTGTATCTGTAATTCTTCTTCTGATGCTGACAGTTGTTCATAAGCCGAACGGAGTTCTTCTTCAGCAGCTTTTCGTTCGGATATACCCACCATCATTACAATGGTAGCAGGTTTCCCCCCGTATTGAATAACTCCGGCTGTAAGGTCAGCCCACCTGACTTCTCCGGTTTTGGTGATATATCTGATGTCATATCGACAAGGAATCGGTTCGCCCCGAAGTCGTGCAAGGGACTTCTCCTTAGCCTTTTCCTGAAAATCCGGATGAAGAAGTTCCCAAAAATTCAAGGCATACAGTTCTTCCTTGCTGTACCCGGTTGCCCTGCTTGTATGGTCATTGATATATACATACCTGGAATCCTGATACACAATGATAGCAACGGGAGCAGCATCAGCAAGTACCCTGAACTTTTCTTCACTCTCACGAAGTGCTTCAGTTGCCAGTTTACTATCAGTGATATCCCTTCCAACAGACTGGTACTCAATAATCGCGCCCGTATCATCAAAAAAAGCATGATCATTCCACCATTGCCATCGGGTTGTACCATCAGGAAGGATGATACGGTGTTCAATTTCGGCTACCGGATGGTCAACAGTTAATGAAGCAAAGTGATGATTGACAATATGATGGTCTTCTTCCGGAATTGATGCAATGAACTTGTGCCCGATGACATCCTCCCGTTGTTTTCCAAAATACCGGTAGTACGCCTCATTCGTAAACAAGAGAGTTCCGTCTGGTGTAAACCGGCAGATAAACTCGGTCTGGGTTTCTACTACATCACGATACCTGCGTTCGCTCTCCTGCAACGATAACTCTGCCTGTCTTCTCCTCACTACCTGTCTGATTTTTTGTGATAACTCAGCAAACTGAGCCTGTGGCTCCCCTCCTTTCTGCAGATAAAAATCAACTCCGTTGTTGATAGCCTCAATTACTACCTCTTCCCGACCCCGTCCGGTAAAGAGGATAAACGGGATATCTCCAAACTGTTCCCTCACAACTTTGAGAAAACTGATCCCATCCATACCCGGCATCTGGAAATCAGAAATAATAACATCATACGATTGAATTTGAGAGGAGTTCAGGGCTTCCTGAACCGATGACATAATATCAACCCTGAATTCTCCGGAGCGTTCAAGAAAACGTTTTCCAACAAAGAGAAGATCCTGCTCATCATCCACATAGAGGAGAGAGATCATCTGCTTTTGGCTGGATTGTGAAACGGTATCAGTCATTGTAAATCCGGACAAGCCATAACTCCATCTCATTCCTAAAACCGATACAAGGTTTGTCAGATTGATAATTTCCCATTGTTACTGGTTATGGCGGAATAATATCGATTAAAGTTTGAAGAACTTAAAATGTTTTGCATAATACTCAAACTTTTTTTTGCAGAACTAGGTAAGAATAATGCCAACGATCCCGGGTGTACCGTTTCATGAGATCATGTTTGTTGATCGTCACGCAATCATCTATAAGGGTACCTCATACTATGCAATTCGGAATGATGAAATCCCTGCCTGACAAAAAATGATAACTTTTTTCATCCTGAATTACAGAAGTCCGAAAGTGTAATTCGATTAAATTAGTCTTCTATCTCTAAAATCTCTATTGAATTCGCTTTCTTCTGGTGTCGAGGATCACTTTCGCACCGTTTACTATACCTTTAGATATGGGGTATTGAGATCCTGCTATACCATGCCTCCTTCATTACACCCTGACTTTTCAGGTACACCTGGGACCTTTTCCATAATCGTCGCTCCGTCAGAGTTCATACTGGAGGCGCTCAGTACATTACTCAACAGGAGCCGGAATCGGATCTTATATATTTGTGGTAATTATCCGGAGATACTTCCAAAAATAAAGGAAGAACACAAAAAATTACAGGCTCGCCGGGCTCTTACCGCGTATCAGATTCTTAGCATCCTTGATGATACCCATGAATCTCTGATCCTCTTCGAGCATGATCGGACCTTGTATGACGATAATACCGATCTCATCTCTACCATCGGAGAGATGTTTAGTTATAAAGCAGGAGAAGGTAAGACCGTCATTCTCTTTGCAACCAGGTTTGACCGGTGGCTTTTCAAGTTAGACCCGTACGGTAACCGGGTGGTCTATTATCTTGAGTCTCATCATCCTGTACAAAAAAGTCCAACCCCACCAAATCAGAACCAGATGACCCTGGATACAATCTGGTGATCAAACGATACATCGATGATCGGATGAAAGAAGGTCAGAACATGTGTATACTCTGGGCAGTGACTACTCCCTATCATACCTGTGAATTGAGTTACCGGGAGGATAAATAATCACAATACTTCAGGAGCATATACAGAACCTGCAGAAAAACAGGGCCATTGCATAGAAAATTGAGAGAGGCACAATCTATATCCATGCCCTCTTCCTCATATCCACTATCTAATGTTATCACTACCGTTGAGAATATTGTATGTCGATGATGAAGAGGCATTACTCAATATTGCGAAGATATTTTTGGAACGAACAAAGGAGTTTGTCGTAGAGATCGCTCCATCTGTTACATCAGCATTAGATATTCTTCAACATAACCGGTTTGATGCCATTATATCCGATTACCAGATGCCTGAAATTGACGGTATTGAATTTCTTATTCATGTTAGATCCTCGTTAGGAAGTATTCCATTTATTCTGTTTACCGGAAGAGGACGGGAAGAGGTTGTCATTAAAGCAATAGATAATGGTGTAGATTTCTACCTGCAAAAAGGAGGCGATCCACGAGCACAGTTTGCTGAACTAGCTCACAAAATTAAGATGTCAGTCGAGCGGAACCAGGCAGTCCGGGCACTTTCAGAGAACGAAGAGCGTATGAGACTTGCGCTTGAAGGAGCAAAGGAAGCTCACTGGGAGATTAACCTTTCAACAGGAAGGACGTATTTGAGTCCCCGCGGATACGAGATGCTGGGATATGCTTCTGAAGAAATGCACCAGTTTGAAGGACTGAACTGGAGAGACCTTGCTCATCCCGGGGATATTGCAAAAACCAATGCAATATTACAGGACTATTATGCTGGAAAATCTGAATTTTTTCAGGTAGAACAGCGGCTCCGAATGAAAAACGGGGAATGGAAATGGATGCTTGTCAGAGGGAAGGTTGTAGAATATGATGAAAACAGCGTTCCTATCCGATATGTTGGAACCCACACCGATATAACCGAACAGAAAAAAGCTGAGGCTGAATTACAGGTAGCCAAAAAAGATTGGGAGACCATATTCCGTGCAATCGGGAATCCTGCGTTCATTCTTGATACAACTCATTCAGTGATCGATGCAAATGAAGCAGTTCTTACCCTGACCGGGAAAACCATGGATGAGATAAAAGGGGAGAAATGCTGGAGCATGTTTCATAAAAAGGGTAAAGATTCTTACCCCGAAGTATGTGCCCTTGAGACGATGAAAAGATCAGGGAAGATGGAGACCGAAGTCGTCGAGGCTGAAGCATATGATAAGGTATTCCTCACCTCCTGTACTCCTGTATACGATGACAATGGAAACCTGATTAAGGCAATTCACATCGCCACAGATATTACTGAAAATAAACGACTTGAACGCGATCTCACTGAAAATCGCGATTATCTTAATCAGATCTTTTCATCAGTACGAGAAGGAATTGTCATTATTGATGCTCTGACACATAAGATTCTTGATATCAATCCGGCAGCAACAAAAATGATCGGTGTTCAAAAGAACGAGATTCTTTACCATACCTGCCATAATTATATCTGTCCTGCCGAGCATGGAAACTGTCCGATCACCGATCTTCACCAGCACGTAGACAATTCTGAGCGTGTGCTTCTGACTGCTGATGGACGCCTAGTTCCGATCATCAAATATGTAGTCCCTTTCAGTTTCAGAGGGCGGGAATGCCTTCTTGAGACATTTATTGATAATTCTGAACGCAAAAAAGCTCATGATGAACTTCTGGCTGCATATCAGAAGATATCAGAGGATGAAAAAAAACTCATAAACCAGTACGATGAGTTGAACAGTCTAAAAAACACGATTCATGCCAGCAAAGTAAAGTTTGAGACGATAATTGAGACTACCCCTGACGTAATTTCTGATATCACATTAGATGGGGTTATCATGTATACCAGCCCTCGATCATATGATGTCCTCGGATATTCACCCGATGAGCTTACGGGAAGATCTGTTTATGATCTTATACCCCAGGATAAGAGAGAGGAAGCTGATAATTTTTTTAGGAGTGTACGCATTCGTGAACCCGGGCTGATTTCTATCGATTTTCCGTTAATTCACAAAGATGGAAGAGAAATTATCATCAATATTCGTTCATCCCTGCTGTTCGATGAAAACGGATCCCGCATAGGAGTTCGTTGTGTTGCGAGGGATGTAACCGAACAAATTAGCTCGCTGAAAGCCCTGATAGAGCAAAAACATCAGATCGAACAATTAGTTGAACAAAAAGACCTATTCCTTACCCAGTTAGCACATGATCTGCGAACTCCCCTTACCCCTATCATTGGTATGGGGCCTTTGCTTCTGGAAGGAATTTCAGATCCTGATGCACAGGAACTTATTACCATTTTTCTGAACAGTATTAGTTATCTTAAGAAGATGGTGGACGATATCCTGGTCAATGCCCAGTTGAACCGGATCCAGTCCCTTGAATTATTTGAGACCTATGATCTATCAGATCTGATTGCAGATGCGATTAATACCAATAAATTCCTGGCAGACCAAAAAGAATTGAGCATGGATAATACCGTACCTGTGGGATTATCAGTTTCGATGTCAAAACCATATGCAAACCTGGTATTTCGTAACTTGATCAATAATGCAGTCAAATACAACTCCCCCCACGGAATGGTGAAGGTATCAGCATCAGTTGAAGATGAAACCGTAAAAATATCAATCGTTGATACTGGAATTGGGATACCTCAGGCGATATTAGATAAAATCTGGGACGAACTATTTGTCGGAGATTCAGCCAGACATGACCCTCTCTCCAAAGGATTTGGTCTCTCCATTGTCAAAAAAATTGTTAATCTCCATCATGGTACCATAGAAGCAAGTAGTGAAGGTCATTTGAAAGGATCGACATTTATGGTGCAATTGCCATTGGTTAAGAACCAATGAATAACTACTATTGCTCATTACCCCGCTTCAGTTGTAAGTCCTGAATGGTAACTTCCGGGTTCCGATACCGTCCCCATCCTGTGGTCTTTTTTCCTGCCTGTATCGCCCTTTCAGGACAGAGATGGATACATCCGCAACAGAGCTCGCAGTGATGTTTCCAGACCGGCTTTTTCTCTACCAGTTCGATATTGCCAGCCGGACAGACTGAGGCGCAGATTCCACAGGATGTGCATGTATCACTGACAGAAAATTTCCGGTCTTTTGTATGGACCCGTGTGATAAACCAGGGATACACCAGGATGTGCAGCAGCCACCAAAGGAGCGATCGGGGGAGTGGTAATTCTTTGCATTGCAGAATATCATCAGTAATCCTCTGGAGTTTTACATCTGCTGTTGAAAGGAGCATTTCCTTTTTCTCTCCTGTCGGTGGTTCGTACATCAGGACATAGTTCCCAGGCATCAGCACAGAATAACCCGCAGATAATCCACGACCGGATCGCTTCCTGAGAATACCATCTACTTGTGAAAGGGCTGATTTTTCTCCCCCTCCTCCATAGGTGAGAACTGAGAACACGTACGGAACTCCGGTTAAGTCCAGGCGTGCGACAAATGATGCGACCATAGCAGGCAGGCCTGTAAAGTAAACCGGGCAGACGATGCCGACACGGTCGGATGACGGGACGATATCTCCTGATGTTTTCTGATACGGGGCGATTGGTACCAGATCACAGTCACCAAGGGAGGCGGCTATCTTCTTTGCAGTAGCAAGCGAATTACCGGTGCCGGTAAAGAAATATATCGTATTTTTCATAAATCTTCCCCGTAATGGATTTAGATGCCATCAGGATCTTCATCAAAAAAATGTATAATGATGTTGAGTTATCCGGAATCTGTCTTAATTATACCGGATATGATGTTACCCCTGGTGCTGGATCATTTGATATCCGTGCCTGGTAAAGAACCGGATACCTTTGGATAAGAATACTATCGTGAATCACCCGTTGAAATGGTGAAAATCATAACAATTTTTGATGAACTCCTGTTTCCGGTGTTCACTTGCATTGATCGGAGGTTTCAGATACCCGATCTCAGGTGTCTGTTCAGCAGGACAGAACGGGCATAATGCAGCATCAACATCATTGGCTTTCGTCCTGACAGGGCAGTAATAGACCCCGTCTATGTAATCTACCTTATCGCCTCCGGGAAACGGCATTCCCACCGGATGACCTGGAACCTTCTGAACAAACATACAGAACCCGGAGAGCAGAAATTTCAAAAATCGAATCTGATTACGTGCTTCATCACCGGTTGTGCAATGCGATACCACCATCTCCCAGTATGCAGGAGCATCATCGGTGACGCTATCCTGCAAGGTTGCAAATACTCCCTGCTGATTCATCAGCCTGATCTGCTGATAGGTACCATGCAGATGTGCAGTAATGGTCTCTTCGAGAAGGGTTTTAAGTTCGGGTGCATAGCCTTTGATTTTTTCAGAAAAGTTCCATCTCATCTGCTCAAGATTCCGTGGCGAATATCTAAGCACCAGATCTGCAATTGCCAGTCCCAGTTCTCCCCGGATCCTGATTACAGCCAGTTCATGACAAAGGGTTGTGATACTGGATGGAGAAGCCGGACCCGGTGATGAACCTCCCGATGAAGTCCGGAAAGATGATGAGAACAGGGATGTTGTTGCTAGCAATGAATTCAGATTCATGATTACTCACGTACTCCAGGGTTGACATCGGTCAGGTTAGTCTTGATACTCTTCTATCACGATGCTATATATGCTATCAAGTATCCAATATGAAACCTCACTGATAATATCGAGAGCCATACCACAACACTCTTGAATCGTTATCTCTAATCTACATATCAGCTACTGCTCTCTCATAGTAAGGAATATCATATCATGCTTTTTCTTTCTGACCGGGAAAAATCAGTCTGGACTGACTATGCGAAGGAAATCCTTCAGAATGAGGCAATACCTGAAGAGTACACGGATAAAATTAGATCAAATCTGCAATCTGCATTTTACTACTATATCGGCACCATGCTTGCATCAGAGGGACAGCAGGAGAGAGGAGAGGCCTGGCTTCATGCCGGAACACTCTGTGAGGAGGAGGGTCTGTTCTCATCAACATTCCTGATGGGATTTTTGCAACGTCATCATGGGAAGATGAATCCTCCGACAGTAGCATTTGAAGATCCCAGACCCTATATTCATTTTTCACAGGTACCATTTATGGTACAGGCACGAAAACAGGTGATACAACAATTTATCCACTCATTACCTGTTTTCACCCATCCTATCAGGTTTATGGATATTGGATGTGGAGACGGTGGACTTACCATTTCTCTCCTATCATCGCTCTCTGAATCCGGAAAAATCCCGGGATTTTCGGAAATTCTGCTCATTGATTCATCTCCAGCCATGATCGCTCTGGCAAAAGAACAGGTAGGGACAGCATTTCCAGGAGTCAGGATAACGACTGAAAATGCACGAATTCAGGACTGTTCATCCTCAATCGCCCACCAGTATGATATTGCGATGAGTTCTCTTGCATACCATCACATGCCGGTCGAGGATAAACGTGTCCATCTCACCAGGCTCAAACCATGGATTGATCATTTTCTCCTATTTGAGATGGATGCAAATCATGATACCCCTGAGCTCTATTCTCCTGAACTTGCTCTTTCCGTCTATCAATCCTACGGAAAATTTATCGACATGATATTTGCCTACGATGCTCCGGTAGATCTGGTGATTGACTGTGTGGACTCGTTCATTATGATCGAGTTATTATCAATTCTCACCAAACCACGGGGAGTCCGTACTGATTACCATATGCTCAGGTCAGAATGGAACGATCTTTTTAAGAACACACTGGGTCCGGAATTTACCCTTCGTTCTGATTCTACCTGCTATGGTGATGAATATCTTGCCCTGTTCTCGATGCATTACGGCAGAGAACCCAGCCATCCACATAAGTGATCTTAACTACATAAACCGGAGGAACCCATCCCGGCTGGTACTTACCGGCTCGGAAAGGATCATCTATAACCTTGGTTCTGCCTTTTTTTTCAGTGATACCAGATATCCCGTTGAACCATGAAGGTAAAAACCAGGACTACACCCCTTTAACCAGATTCCGCCGTTGAATACATTTTGTCCCTTTGATGAGGGCCAGAATTACGACGAGAAGCACCAGCAGATCAACCCAGGGCGGATAGACTGCATCTCCATTCAGGGAAGCATGAAACAGGTCAACAAGATATGTCAGAGGAGAGAGTGAAGTGAGAATAAAAACCGGCCCCTCTAACTGGTTCAGCGGAATGAATATCCCTGATATAAACATAAGCGGGAGTCTGACCAGACTTGAGAGCATCATAATATTGGACGGATTATTGGTAGTCGGTGAAGCCAGAAATGTTCCAAGTGCAGCGAACGTAATGGAGCCCACCAGCACTGCTAGTGCAAGCAGGCCGGGCTGCAGTACCGGAAGATGGAGCAGTGCTGCACAGATTATAAAGACCAGTGTGGTAATACCGACCCCAAATAATGCACCAGCAAGGAGATCACCGATAATGATGCTCTCCAGAATTACCGGCAGCGAGACGAGCCGCTCATAGGTCTTCTCCCGTTTCTCCCAGGGAGTGATGAGCGGGCCAACCGATGATGCCGTGAAAAAGAGCATCATACCCAGAAATCCGGGAAAGAATGCGATGAGATCGAGGTTTCGCCCGATGAAGAAGGTGAGAAACATAATGAGCGGAAACAGAAGCCCGAATATCATTACCGGACCTTTAAAGTAATAGATCCGCATGTTCTTTTCAGTGATAACCAGGATGCCCCGGACAAAAACTTTCAGATCCATCTTATTCTTCTCCGGTCAGTTGTACAAACGCTTCTTCGAGTGAGGGGCTTGAAGTGGCGATGGATATAATTGTCAGATCCTGTTCTCTTGCAAGGTCGGCAAGATATTTCACTAATGTGTCCAGATTCTGGGAATACACCCTCCACTTATCACCCCATGATTCAACCCGGTTTATATCGGGATGAGTAAATATAGTTCGCTCAACCACCTGTTCAAACGAGATCTCGATATACCGGGAGGTATCAAACGTGGCTTTCAGTTTTTCCGGACTTCCGTTTGCCACGATCCTGCCCCGGTTGATGATGCTGATGACCGAACAGAGTTCATTGGCCTCTTCAATGTTATGAGTCGTGAGAAGGATCGTACTACCATGCCGGTTCATTAATCTGACCGTTTCAATCACCAGACGTCTGCTGTGTACATCAAGACCGGTTGTCGGTTCATCCAGGATGAGAACCGGAGGTGCATGGACAATGGCACATGCAATACTTATCCGTTGTCGCATTCCTTTGGAGAAGGTTCTTACCATATCGTTCCTGCGTTCACGAAGTTCAAGCATGGCCAGTATCTCTTCAGCCCTGGCTTCCCGGGACCTCTTGTCCATACCATAAAATTTCGCTATAAGCAGAATGTTTTGCAGAGCAGTAAGATCGCTGTAAACCGTTCCGTTCTCAGGGATGACTCCCATCTTCAGTTTTGCTTCCAGGGGATATCTCAAAACATCGGTTCCCAGAACCTGCACGGATCCGTGGTCCGGGATCAGTACACCGGTGATCATCCTGATGGTGGTAGTCTTACCGGCTCCATTCGGCCCGAGAAACCCGAAGATACTCCCAGGCGGTATGGCTATGCTGACGTCATCTACGGCAGTAACTGGCCCAAATGATTTATGTAAGTGATTTGCATCGATTGCGAGCATACCGGTAATCTAATGTAAGGGTTTTGGTTAAAACCGTATGAAGGTATCTTTGTA
>NZ_JAJRBM010000312.1 GCF_028679455.1 Methanospirillum sp.
CATCAACAAACAGATGACTCTCCCCAGGCTCTTCCTTCGCGGTGAGATCGGTTGAGAGAAATGTCTTAAACTTGTCTGAAAACGACTGTGGACCTTCAATCTTAAGAAGCGAGGGATCGATTGCCTGACCTGGCTTCTTTATGTAAAGAACCTGCCGGAGTAACCGTTTAAGGACCACAGTGCGTTCTTCTGCAGTAACCGGATCTTCATCAAGAGCATCAAGAAGATCCACCAGCCGGTACTCAATTGCCGGAAGTAATGTAGAGATATTATGAAGAAACGATGGCTCTATCGGAATATAATAGTTTCTTACATCGTTTGGATCAAAAAATATATGGATAAAATTTGGCGGTTTTGCAGGATATATCAGATTGGGATCTTTAATACTCCTCAGATCACGCTTCAGTTCTGAGAAGAAAAGAGGGATTCCAAATTCATCAACTGGAAAGATATGGAGATATTCAAGCAAATGAGGATAATTTTTGGCATATTCCTTTGCATTTGCTGGTAGCATCCGGAAAAGTGCACAGGACTCCGGGTTGATAAGACACTCTTCGGTGTCATGGCTCTCTGCCTCCTGAAAAGGGGCTTTCCCCTGGATTATCAGTCTCGACATGATCAGACTTTTGCCAGAGAGACCGGGATGATCTTCATCCCATACCCGGGGTGTACTTCGAAACTAACCAGATTACCAGTAGTCTTGCGTGCTCCTCTGACTTTCACCACTTCAAGAACCATGACATATTTGTCACCCATCAGTTTTCGTTTCAGCAGAAGGTGGGCATCACAAATTGATCTGATCCGGGTGAGGGTTTCATCGGAGAAGGCATAACTGTGCATGGTGATTAGGATGGTCTTTCCATGATCACAAATATTCTTGGCCTGTGTCAGAAACGACAGCACTGCTTCCTGGCTTGTATATTCGGTAAATATCGTGAGTGAATCAATGATTGCAACATCTGCATTACTAAATTTGACATGCATGATGATCCGTTCAAGGATATCATTCATTGCATCAGGAGTCCACTTAAACTCAACAAGGTGACAGTGAAAGAGACGAATATATCCCCATGCAAAAAAATCAGAAATATCCAGAGACATCGATTCCATCTGGGTAAGAAAACTCTTCGTTGTCAGTTCTGTTGAGAAGAGATCTACCCGCAGGTTATTTCGCATGCTTCCAGAGATAATCTGCTGGGTAAAGACACTTTTTCCGGTATCATTCTCACCCTCAATGAGAATCAGGGAACCAAGTGGCAATCCGTCTGCAATTTTTTTATCGATCTCTGCGTTACCAGTCGTCAGAATCCGTTTCTCTTCCTTCCCAAGAAGCTCAGAGATGTCTGCTGACTGATTCTCACTTGCTGAGAGATCAAGTTCCGCCATATATGAATACCCCAATAATACTACTCTGCAGTGACGTTAATAGATATTCCTAAAATATCACAGATTGGTTGAAGCGGTGACCCCATTCGAAGTAACAAATTTGGTCCAATTTGGTATAACTGAATTATTTAATCGTATTTCCAGTGTTTCACTCGGATCCCACATATTCCGGTTTACCTTGTCATTGGGAAGATAGTACTGAAAGGAAGGTGTGGTTGTTTTATAGGAATACCGGGTCAGAATTTTTGACTCCGATACTGCATCCTGGTAGACAAAAAGATCCATATGAGAATAATCCGATCCACCATAGGTCGTACTCCCTGTATTATTCAGATCCACAACCAGCCACCAGTTTGAATTATCATAACCCACTACGGTTGAATCAATCACGAACTGTGATTGATGCAATGAATCCTGGATTGCACTCATCTCAATCTGGGAGTTCATCGTTGTCTCAGCGATCGTGAGAATCCCAGTAGCAATAACATATCCACCAATTAAAATAAGCAGAAGTGTTGCAGCCCCGGTTATCAGCGATGATACCACACCAAATTACTCCTTTCAGACATTTGTAGAGAAAGTGGTTGTACGGCGAACACCATTTGGAGTCGTGAAAGAGAAGTAAATCTGATCGCCATCGGTGATTGTTGGGCTTTTAACACTCACCTGAAGTGTTTCTCCGATATCCCAATACCCATTATTTGAGGAATCCGTCAGAGCATAGCCGAACCCATCAGGATATGTCAATGATGTCACTTGTCCAGTGTTTTTTGTGTAAAAAATATCAGACTTTTGAATATCATAGATTGACAAACGATTCGCACCTACATTCTTCATCCAGACCGTAACATTAGGAGACGTCGAAGCATAGGTATTTACAATCCTAAAATCGGTCTTCATCTTACTATCAGCTGAATGAGCGACAGTCCCAAAGGTATCCCCTGCCGAGAAAATAGCGGGCAATATCGCAGCGATGAGGAAAGCGGCCCCCACCGCTGCCCCTATCAGGAGAATTGACGACGATATTGCTTCACCGGACATAACTCAGATTACTCACGGGTTGGAATATACTCAAACTCTGAATCATCCTCACCGAGATTCTCTGCATCCTCAAGCCTTCCTGCTGGAACAGAAACCTTACGCTTCTCGATAAGGACATCTAGCATGTCGCGATCAAGACCGGGATCCTCAGGCTGTAAAATACGATTCAGTTCATATAATGCCAGGACAAACTCATCAGCCTTCATCTCATGAACTTCACCAATTGATGGAGCCATTAACCGCGCAATGTCTTTGACCTGTTTACAATGATCATCAGAGATATGCCCCATCTCTTTATATGATTCAAGCATAAGGTCAACCCGATCATGTCCATATCGCTTCACATTGCTGGAAGTCCATTCAAACAGACTGAATACTTTCTGAATCTTCACCTTCTCACGCGGCCTTTTAGGTCTGGTCTGATCATGATGAGCAGGTTCAGTAAATAACTGATTCCGAAGTGCTTCAAGCATTCCTTTTTCTGAAGCGAGTGAAGAGAGAGCAGAAGATACTCCTGCCATCTGATTCCCGCCACTACCCAAAGACAGCCCCCCGCCATCTTCAGGCCCACTGCTCCCCGCCGATTCCATAATTTCAGGTTCATCACTCATAGATCTGCTCTCCGATATCGTCTCAACCGCTGGTTCCTCGTCATAATCATCAATGTACCCCTCCATCGGAGTTGGTGAGGAAGCATGCTGCCCCACAAACTCAACCGGGTTACCCTTGAGGGCCTGAACAAGCGGATTTTCCGCATCGTTCATTCGTTCACGAATGTCTATGAGCAGGCGCTTGATAGAAGTCTTGAGCAGCTCAACTTCATCCCGCAACTTAAGCAGTTGGATCTCCGGATCTTCCGAAGACGCTGACGAGATGATGCTGTCGACCTGCGCCTGGTTGACTGCCATAGTAATGTATCTGTTACTATCTGAGATATTTAATGCTTCGGACCCATCCAATAATATGAATTTAATCGAATAATTCCACAAACCAGACGATTATTATCGAATCCAAAAAAGTCGTAAAAGACCATGATGTATCATGAGCATCACCTACTATCGAAATACTATGAGAGAGGATATTGAACTCTGAAACCAATCTGAAGACATAACCACCTAGATGATCTATTTTTAACTTGAGATATCTTCGGGATGGATGAGATGAAAACGATACTTGAAGTTGCCAGAAAAAACAGGCCTGCAGATCTGGTTATAAAAAACGCTCAGGTTTATAATCCGTTTATACAAGAATGGGAAAAGATTGATTTCGCAATCCAGAACGGCAGGATTGCAGGCACCGGATCATATCAGGGTGTGCATGAACTGGATTTCAGGGGTTTATCAGTTGTCCCCGGATTTATCGACGCTCATGTACATATTGAAAGTTCATTGTTGATTCCAACCGAATTTTCCCGGCTTGTTCTCTCCCATGGCACTACCACCATCATCGCAGATCCTCATGAGATAGCAAATGTATGTGGGATGGCAGGAATTGAATATATGCTTGCATCAAGGGATAATACACCCCTGGATCTATTATTTACCATTCCATCCTGCGTTCCTGCCACTCCACTCGACGAAGCAGCAGAAGTGCTGGATGCAACAAGTCTCTCCCGATTTATCGATCGCCAGGGGATTTTAGGCATGGGGGAGATGATGAACATACCCGGAGTGCTGAATCAGGATCCTGATGTCATGCAAAAACTTACCCTGATGCAAATCAGGGACGGTCATGCACCATTTCTTACCGGTCCGGATCTTCAGGCATATCTTGCAGCAGGTATCCAGTCAGATCATGAGACTATCTCTCCGGAAGAAGGATGGGAGAAGATCAAAAGTGGAATGTATCTCTATCTCAGAGAGGGTTCCACCGAACATAACCTGACCGCCCTTCTTCCGGTTGTCAATGCTGCTACCGTTGATCGGTGTTCATTCTGCACTGATGACCGCCATGCTGATATGCTGATCGAAGCAGGACATATCGACGATTGTATTCGTAAGGCCATCGCTAACGGGCTCGAGCCTGAACTTGCCTATCGGATGGCAACTCTGTCACCTGCAGAGCGATTCAGCCTGCATGATCGCGGTGCCCTAGCTCCAGGGAGACTGGCAGATTTCTGTGTAATTGATAATGTGAGTACGTGCAATGTGATCAAAACTTTCAAAAAGGGCAAAGAGATCACTAATCTGGTTTATCTCCCACCCAGACACGGTGAATATCAGTTCAGGTCCCGGATCCCATCAATATCAGAGATCCAGATCACAGGAGAAGGAATGGCAAGGGTGATCGGAATTATGGAGGGCCAGATCGCTACTGAATCACTCACGTTTGACGTTTTTGGTAATGCGATACCTGATCTTGATCAGGACATCCTCAAAGTTGTGGTAGCTTCCCGGTATGACGACAGCAACGTTGGTATCGGGTTGGTACATGGCCTCCGGATGACTAAAGGGGCTATCGGATGCAGCGTTGCACATGATTCACACCATGTAATTGCAGTTGGAACAACTGATGAAGAGATTATTCATGCATGTCGTGAGATTATTAAAAATCGGGGAGGGATGGTATGTATTCGAGAAGGCAGAACAACGCTGCTACCCCTTACCTGTGCTGGTCTGATGGCTGAAGAACCCTTTGAGAGAGTATATGATCAGATGTCTCTGATGAAGCAGGAGATTATGAAGACCGGATCGATTGCTGATCCATTCATGTATCTCTCATTTCTCTCACTGACAGTGATCCCATCTCTTCGGGTAACGCCCAAAGGAGTGTTTGACAGTAGTGCTTTTGCACATGTTTCTTTGTTTACAGATGAGGAACACGAATAAATGTATACCATGTAATAATCCCATCATCCTTATCCCCATTCACTTCAATTTTATACAGGTATTTATGCGCAGAATAACGCTGCTTTTCTTTATCAGTATATGGGTCTTCCTGTTCACCAGCCCGGTATGGGCTGCCAATACTTCAGAGAAGTCTGCTGACGAACATTATCTCATGGGTAACGCGTACTACAGTTTCGGTCTCTCGGACAATGCAACCCGCGAGTATCGGATTGCGGTTGAAATGAACCCTGATTTGTCTGATGCATGGAATAATCTCGGTTTGAGCCTTACGGCACAGAAAAAATATGCAGAAGCACAACAGGCATTAGAACAGGCAACCCGTCTCAATCCCAGAGATGCAGATGGATGGTATAACCTGGGATATACCTTTGGAATGCAGGGAAATACCAGCCAGGAACTTGCTGCCTATGAGAAGGCGATCAGTCTTCGTCCGAATATGACCGTTGCCTGGCGGAATATTGGTGTGGTCAGATATGAAAAGAATGATTATGCCGGTGCTGCAAAGGCCTTTGAGAATGCCACTTCTTTTGATCCGGAATCCGGAATCGGATGGTATTATCTGGGAACCGCGTATGAAAAAACCGGGAATCTTTCGGGAGCTGCAGCGGTACTGAAGCAGGCAATAAAACTGGATCAGAATCTTACTATGGCTAAAGACCGTCTTGAAGCGGTAGAGAGAAACCTTTCTAATATCACATCATCCACTCAATCAACTACCAAAGGAGCGAAAACACCCCTTCAGGGAGTTACTATTGTTCTCTCACTGCTGATTGCTTCAGGAATTATAATACTTAAAAGATAAATTTCTCTTTTTTTGAATCGCAGGTTCAGATACCAGGTATCTTTCCGAATGCCAGTGAGAGTAACACTAACAAAATGGGTTGATGGAGTAGATATATCAGTAGAGAGTGCCTGCCAGGTAAAGCGGGGATGCGAAGTATTTTTTCGCACCATGGGGATACCCGAAATGATCGGGAACCATTCGGGTACCACCAGAAACCCCAGGCCATACCAATAAGAAATACTCCAAACCAGGGAATGAGCGGAGTATAATCAACTGAATAATATCCAGGAGGATGAATACCTATCCATAACAGGTAAACCGGCCCAAAAGGTATGGTTAGTAACCAACCTGCCAGGACGATCAATACTCCCGGAATTATTACTTTTTTCTCCAGCCTGAAGAATAACGGGGCAAGGATCGTTGATGCTCCAATCAAATGCAAAATGCCAAAGAGCACATATCCGTTTCCGGCCAGAAAGAGATACGTCCCAACGGTGACCAAAAACCCAACACCAATCAGAAGAAGTCCCCTCTTCATAAATGGAAGCATAACAGCAACTCCTCTGGTAGTAGAAGGGATTCTTCCTGCACGAAGTGCAACCGCTGCACCTGCAATCAATACAAACAAAGATGCTGTCGCATACCCAAAAATCCGCCAAAATCCGTGATTTGTATCAACCTGAAATAAAGAAAAGAATGAAAGATCAAAAACAAGGTGGAACAGTACCATCATCACGATAGCGATTCCCCGAAGTGCATCAAGCTCGGTATATCTGATACGCCCAGGGACTGGTTCTAACATTCGTGTTCAGGTCTGCTGACTGCCACAGGCCTGACAGAATCGCGACTGTGATGGGATACGTGTTCCACACTGAATACAGTATTTCCATGATGGAACGCTTCGTTGCGTTTCTCCCCGGGAAGATGGGAAAATCCTGACCGGAGAGAGATCTGGTTTTTCAATAAGGATTCTGATTGAACCATCCTGAATCCGGGTTGCAGGAACTTTTTTCCTGGCATCAGGGGGAATACTGGTAGCCGGGGGGACAGAGGGCATGGGAGCAACCCGGGGGATTTCCGGTTGGACTGGATCTGATGCTTTGACTGGAATATAAGCCGGGGTGGGTGGCTGAACCGGCTGTTGTACCGTTCTGATCTCCTCTACAGGAGGAGCGGTGACCACTGGTACAGGCTGACTGGGAACAGGTGTCTGGAGATTGGGAGTAACGGAAGGAGTTGAAGGGGATTGCATTACCGGAGCGGGCACATACACCGGTTGAACCGGCGGAGGTACTGGTTGCCTGGATTTTTCAGGATCAAAATATGACCGCTGGGGTTCTGGTGAGGGGGAGGGAACTGGTTCATCAAGTCTGATCTCAGGTGGTTCCGCCCGCTCTGGAGGATACCCATTGATAGCAGTAAACCATTCCCGACACTCGGTGTCAGGTTCATTGATCAGACCGGTGAAGACAAGCCGCATTACCCGGTGCTGTCCGCCAACCTCCATCGAGATAGCCAGTGTCGGGCGGTCCCGCTCATCACGCTCAAGTTCCGCCTCTTTTATAACCGAAAACGGGATCTCCTTGGTAATCTGTCCGGAACCCTGTCGTGCACTATCGATCAGAATCAGGCGTTCACTCGTAAGAACTGCAAGGAAAACAAAATCCTTGATCCTGATCCCGTCTGTATACCGGGCCATGATCTCACCAATCTCAAGCAGTTTAAACGGATTGAACTTACCACCACTGTCCCCGTCTTCACCACTCCTGGCTCCTTTAATGTTATCAAGAATTGACATACCTTCTTACACCATCTCTTTGATCAGGCCGGGTATCTCGGAGAGTCGGGATGCAACCGGAATACCCAGAGCTTTGAGTCTCCGTATTTTTGAGTTTGCATCCCCTTCGCCACCAGATACGATAGCTCCTGCATGTCCCATTCGTTTTTCAGGAGGAGCAGATGTCCCGGCTATGAAAACCACTACTGGCAGGTCAGCCATTCGTGCTCCTTCCTCTTCAAGATTCCCTCCAAGTTCACCAAGCAGTACCACGGCTTTGGTCTGGGGATCCTCAGAAAATCTGTCAATTACCTCTGCAAAAGTCTGACCGATCACCGGATCACCGCCAATTCCTACAACACTGCTCTGCCCGATACCTGCTCTCGTCAGTTCATGGACAACTTCGTAGGTAAGAGTTCCACTCCGGGAGATAACCCCGACCTCCCCGCGGGTGTAGAGATGTGACGGCATGATTCCCATGCTGATCTCTCCAGGGCAGAGAAGACCAGGACAGTTCGGGCCAATGACGGTGCAGTCCCGCATCCGGGCATATGCACACGCTTTCATCACATCATGGACCGGAATATGTTCAGTAATTGCGATCACCAGTTCAAGTCCGGCATCTGCTGCCTCCATGATCGAGTCTCCTGCAGCAGCTCCGGGAACGAACATGACACTGGCGGTTGCATCATGAGCATCAGCAGCTTCTTTTACGCTGTTATAAACCGGGACTCCACCAGATTCTTTCCCGCCCTTCCCGGGAGTTACACCGGCAACGACACCACAACCACCAACTGACTGGGCATACTGGTTCATCCTGCCGATATGAAATGAACCCTGGTTTCCGGTTGCACCCTGCACGATTACCCGGGTATTGCGATCTGCATAGATCATCGGGCTACCTCCACCGCAGCAGCCACTGCCTCTTCCATGGTATCCAGCATCCGATAGCCATGCTTGTTGAGCATCGATCTTCCTTCCTCTTCATTGGTTCCTGCAAGTCTGACGATCACCTGCTGGCTTACTCCTGCTTCGATGATACCAGCAGCAACTTCATCGCAACGGGTGATTCCCCCGAGAAGGTTGACAATGATTACAGATACTCCCGGCATTGAACCCAGGAGCCTGACTGCATGAGCAACCCGCACCCGGTCAGCTCCCCCACCAACATCCAGGAAGTTAGCCGGACGACCTCCAAGAACCGTAATCAGATCAACAGTTGCCATCGTAAGACCGGCACCATTGCCGATCACTCCGATGGAGCCATCGAGTTCAACGAAAGAAAAACCATGCTCTTCTGCTTTTCGTTCCCGATCAGTAAGATCCCGGTTCTCCGAGATCCCCTGTCTGGCAAGGGCATTATCATCAACAATAATCTTGGCATCAGCAGCATACACACCAGCAGGGGTGGTAACTAACGGATTGATCTCTGCCAATAATGCATCCCGGGATCTGAAAACCTGATATAGGCGGTTGATTACCGGCCCAAGTTCTTTGGGTGCACCATTCAGAAGATAGCGGATCGTATAGCCGGGAACATCAGAGAGAAGCGGATGAACAGTTGACCTGCGTATTGCTTCAGGATTGGTTCTGGCAACCTCTTCAATCTCAACCCCTCCACTCGCAGTAAAGAGGATAAGCGGTGATCCAGATGAGCGATCGATCGAGATGGAAAGGTAGTACTCATGCTCAATTGCGATCCGCTCTTCGATAAGAACAGCATGAACCGGGACATCCTTGATACATGAACTGAGCAGGCGATCCGCGGTATCCTGCACGGTTGATGAATCAGCCATCAGAATTCCACCTGCTTTTCCACGGCCACCCACATCAACCTGTGCTTTGACCACCACCAGATCCCCTACCTGCGCTGCTCCGGCACATGCATCATCACCGGCACGGATCAGAATTCCTTTGGGAACCGGAATCCCTGCTTCTTTCAGGATCTCTTTCGCTTCATACTCCAGTAACTTCATCCACGTAACTCCTCACGCTTCAGGGACAGCCAGCGCAAACCCCAGACGCATAGCTTTCAGATTTAACTCTTCAGTTCCCTTTGGAACACTTGCAAGAATCGCTTGTTCCAGTGCTTGTGCAGACACGACACCGGTCGCAGCAACCAGACTACCAAGCATGATAATATTTGCAACGATATCACGGCCAAGTTGTGTTTTCGCTTCCCGGGTTGCTGGTATCTCAATGCAGATGCATTCTGGCCGGTCATGAACCAGACCAGAATCAATGAGCATTGTTGCATCAGGGCTCGCAGTTTTCCCGTACTTCTCAAATCCTTCCTGGCTCATGATAACGAAAAGATTTGGTTTTTTTACTTTCGGGAAAAGGATAGGTTCATCATCAATAATTACCTGACTCATCGATGCCCCCCCTCTTGCTTCAGGACCATATACCTGGGTCTGAACCGCGTACCGGTTGTCATAGAGGGCAGCGGCCCTCCCTAAGATGACCGCACTCAGGATGATCCCCTGGCCACCAAATCCAGAGAACCTGACCTCATGCCTCATCAGGAACCCCCATTGCAGGCCTGCTTCTCCGGACAAACTCACCGATAAGGAATTTTTCAGAAGGGAGTTCTTCTCCTGCTGAACTCCGGTCCCACCGATCCTTCAGGACAGCACTCTCACGGAGGTAGGTGATGAAATCTCCAGGCTGGCGGTACTTATTCCGGCGACCATACGAGGTAGGGCACTGACACCTGACCTCGATGAAAGAAAAGCCAGGTGTCTGAATCCCTGCCACCACTGCTTTGGTCAGTTCCGTGACATGATACGAGGTCCATCTGGCCACATAATTTGCGCCGGCAGCTACCGCAAGTTCTGCAAGATCAAACGGCATCTCTGCAGCACCGTACGGTGTTGTCGTTGATGTTTTTCCAATCGGGGTGGTAGGACTTCCCTGCCCTCCGGTCATGCCATAAATATAGTTATTCATGCATACGACCGTGAGATCGATGTTTCTCCTGCACGCATGAATGAAATGATTCCCCCCGATTGCTGACAGGTCACCATCACCGGTGAAGACCAAGACATGCAGGGATGGATTGGCCATCTTCACCCCGGTTGCAAACGCAAGTGCCCGTCCATGAGTAGTATGAAGTGAGTCGGTTCTAATGTAACCGGGAGCACGTGATGAACATCCAATCCCTGATACAAAGACGGTTTCATCCATATTCCAGCCGAGCTGATCCACTGCTTCGAGCACGCAGTTCATAATCGTACCGTTCCCACAACCAGCGCAATAGATATGAGGAAGCCTGTCAGCACGGAGCCAGTCATCTCTCATGGACAACCTCCGGATCGGAGTTGTTCCACGATCGCAACGAGTTCATCAGGGGCATGAAGTTCTCCACCAATCTTCCCTGCTGATATCACAGGGACACATACATGGCGTTCCACTTCACGAGAGATCATGCCAAGATTCAGTTCAGGAACAATGAACGCCTTCACATTCGGGAACCTGCTCAGGAGTTGTTCAGGGAATGGCCATATCATCCTGAGATGCAGATATCCGGTGCCCGGTGTCTTTGCACGCTGGACAACCTCCTGCACAGTTCTGACCGGAGACCCATAGCATACAAAGACATACTCGGCTTCCTCGTTGACTATCTCATAATCTGCAATTGAGTGACGAACGGTTTCTATTTTATCGACAAGCCTGCGGACCAGGCTTTCATGCCTGGCCGGGTTTGTTGAGTCTGGATATCCCTTCTCATTATGGGTCAGACCGGTTACCGGTATCTTCCGGCCGGTTCCAAATGCTGCAAACCCTGGGATCAGATCATCTTCAGGAGCAAACGGGAGCATACCCTCCTGGAGTGGTTTAGGCCTGACGATCTGAACACTGTCAGGGATGGTGATCCGCTCACGCATATGACCGATAACCTCATCGGCCATCAAAAAAACCGGGCACCTGAATTGATCAGCGAGGTTGAAGGCCTTGGCTGTCAGTTCAAAACATTCCTGAACCGTTGATGGAGCAAGGGCAATGATGCTGAAATCACCATGAGAACCAAAGCGCACCTGCATCATATCACCCTGTGCTGCCATGGTTGGTTGGCCGGTAGAAGGACCGCCACGCTGCACATTAATGAGCACACAGGGAGTTTCGGACATCACGGCGTATCCGATGTTTTCCATCATTAATGAAAAACCAGGGCCGGATGTCGCAGTCATGGCTCTTACCCCGGTCCAGGCAGCACCGATGATCGCAGCCATACTTGCGATCTCATCCTCCATCTGAATGAAGCAGCCCTTTCTTTTTGGCAATTTTGCTGCCATATGCTCTGCCACTTCAGTTGAAGGTGTGATCGGGTATCCGGCAAAGAACGTACAGCCTGCAGCGAGAGCTCCCTCTGCACAGGCTACATTTCCCTGCATAAACTCAAGTCTGGTCAATACTCGATCACCACGTTATGAGGTTCATAGGGCTTCTCCTTCTCCCACCTGATCGCCTGATCCGGGCAGATCAACGCACAGACACCACATAATCTCCGGCCATAAATCTGCTGAAGCCGGGCATTCGGACATCGCTCAGGTTGATCCAGATGAGGTACATAGATACCTCTGCGATTAGGTGCAGTTCCCGGCTGATAGATCCGGTACGGGCAGACCATCGTGCAAAGATTGCACCCCTTGCACCGGGACTCGTCAATATCGAGTTTCATCGTCGGGTTCCCGTACCAGTTGGATATGAACGCTGAAATACTTCATGTGCAGACTGTTCAACAGCAGCAAAGAGGTCGCCTCCATGTGCATCCATGGCTACAACCAGGGGAAGATGATCAAGTTTGATCTGCCAGACTGCTTCAGCCATGCCAAGATCTTCATAGAAAACGCCCTCGAGATCCATCCGGGCTGCGGCAAGATTTGCACATCCTCCGGTAAACGCCAGGTACACGGCACGTCCTCTCAGTTGTTCGCGGACAACAGAAGACATCCCGCCTTTCCCGATGATCCCTTTCACTCCGGCATCGAGGATAAATCCGGTGAGGGAATTCATCCGTGCAGAAGTTGTCGGTCCTGCTACGACGATCCGGTTGTTCTGTACAACCGGACCACAATGATACACAACTGCACCATCTGGATCAAAAGGAATCCCATCCTCTTTCATTCTGATGTGGGCTTCATCACGGGCAGTATAGACACTACCAGAGAGGGTTACCAGATCACCGGCATGTAACGAAAGGATCTCATTGCCAAGCGGGGTCTTCAGATCAAGCGGGGTACTTTCGGTAGCGTTTATCATGAGAGAGACACCTCGACGGTTGCCCGGCGTGCAGCCCAGCATTGAATATTTACTGCAACCGGCAGTGACGCGGTGTGACATCCGGCAGTCTTTATCTTCACCCCAAGGCAGGTGATCTTCCCGCCCAGTCCCATCGGACCAATGCCCAGATCATTCACCCGGGAACAGATCTCATCCTCTTGCGGAGTCATCTGATCGATAGGTTTCAGAAGCGCTTCTTTGGCAAGTGCAGCGGCTCCGTCAAAAGTTCCACCGATGCCTACTCCGAGAATAATCGGAGGACAGGGTCTTCCCCCTGCAAGGAGAGCAGTCTCAACCACGAACTCAGGGATCCGATCCTTCTCCGTCGGAGTAAACATCTTCAGACGCGAAACATTCTCTGAACCAGCTCCTTTGGGAAGCACGGTTACCAGCAGTTTCTCACCGGGAAGTATATGGACTGCAGGCATATCGAGGCCGGTATTCGTCCCGGTATTATGTCTGCTGATCGGATCAACAAGATTGGGCCTGAGCGGGATCTGTTCCGTTGCATCCATAATCCCCCGGTGAACTGCTTCGGTGATTGCAGGAGTATACGGAATATGGGGGGGGAGCGTGAGGTAAATGACAGGGATGCCGGTATCCTGACAGATGGGAGCCTGACGCTCCTCTGCAAGACGAATATTTTCAAGAATATGCATGAGTTCACGGCGGGCAACCGGGCTTGTTTCTTCCCTGGATGCCGCCATGATACGACCGAGAACATCAGGAGGCAGCGTAATCTCAGCAATGCTGATAGCTTTGGCAGTTGCCGCCGCAATACGGTCAAAAAGAATAGTATTATCCGGCGAAGACATGAATACGAGTCCTCCTGATCAGTATTTAACCATTGACCATTTGAACTGTTACAAGAGAGAACAAAGAGAAAAGAAACCGGCCTCAATCATGACCGGCCGGTTTATGAATATTATTCAGGCTTCGTCCTTGATATCGATCTCAAGGTGAGTCGGGGACGGAAGTTTGTGGCCACCGTGGCGGAGTGCATCCTTGACCTTCTCAACACTCTGCGGGTTTGCATAGCAGGTGTAAATCTTCTGGCCCGGAATGACACGTGCTGCGGTTCCGACTGCTTTTCCAAACGCGAGCCGCATTCCCTGAGAAACACGGTCTGCTCCTGCACCGGTTGCCTGTTTGTTCTCACGCAGGACATGGTGCGGATAGGTGCGCAGTTTCAGGTGGTAGTTGCTCCTACCCAGCTCCTTGTTCAGCTTCCTGTTAATGCTCATACGCGCTGCCTCAAGAGCAGAGTGGCGTATCTGGCAGCTTTCGTCCACAATTAAGTGGACTGACATTGGAAACTCGGCGGTAAGGTTACCCATATCGAACTGGACAACCTTGATTCCCGGGACACCACCCATATATTCCTTACGGGTATAGGCCTTTTTTGCGAGTTTCCTGTACATGCAGTTGGGCTTTCTGACCATCGGACGTATCTCCTCAGTGGTATATGTGCTTTAGTAAGTGGACAAATTTCCTATTAATCATTTGCCTGCAGGGACTGTTCATCAATGAGACCTAGTACATCACGCCTGAGTGTCCCAAACTCTGCAGCAGTACGATCCCGAGGCCTGGGAATCGTCACCTCAATGACTTTACGAATCTGTCCGGGACGTGAACTCATGACTACGATTCGATCAGAGAGATAGACTGCCTCATCTACACTATGGGTAACAAAAAGAATAGTCTTTTTTGATCGATCCCAGATATCAAGCAACTCAGACTGCATCTTGTTACGAGTCTGGGCATCAAGTGCACCAAATGGCTCATCCATCAGGAGCAGATCAGGATCATTTGCAAGGGCACGGGCAATCGCTACCCGTTGTCGCATTCCTCCTGACAACTCAAAAGGATAACTCTTCTCAAATTGATCAAGTCCAACAAGAGATATATATCTGCGCGCAAGATCATACCGCCCTTTTCTGGACATACCACGCATTTCAGGACCAAATGCGACATTATCCAGAATCGTGCGCCAGGGAAAAAGGGAGTACTCCTGAAAGACCATCCCCACTTTTGGGTTCGGACCTGTAATCCGATTCCCGTCAACCAGCACTTCTCCGGAACTTGCCTGATCGAGGCCCGCGATGATACGCAGGAGAGTTGTCTTTCCGCATCCGGAAGGCCCGACAAAAGAGACAAATTCATCATCGGCGATGGAGAGACTGACCCCGCCAATTGCCTGGACCTGTGCTCCGTCATCCCGGGTAAAAAGCCGGGTGACGTCTGATATTGCAACACTTCCCATCAGTTCACCTCTCCAACACGCCACCGCAGAAGGGTCCGATCCATGCTATACCTGAAGAGGTAATCAATAAACAGACCGATGAAGCCCAGAAGAAGCATGTAGACCAGGACGCTATCCATCTGATGAAGATTGTAATACCACCAGATCTTCTGACCAAGTCCAAACCGGGAGACCCCGAACATCTCGGCTGCAACCAGGCACATCCATGCAACACCTGATGCTATCCGAAATCCGGCAGCCAGGTGAGGTAACGCAGCAGGTAAGGCGATGTACCTGATCAGTGATATGCTGCTGGTGCAACCAAGCATCCGGCCTGCCTCGACAAATACGCGGGGAACACTCCTGAACCCTTCATACGTGTTGATAAGGATAGGAAAAACCGATCCGATAAAGATGACAAAACCTGCAGAAAAATCCGTGAGGCCGAACCAGACAATAGCAAAAGGAATCCAGGCAAGCGGAGGGATTGGCCGGATGATCTCAATCAGGGGATCAAGCAGTTGATTAATCCGGTCAAACCATCCGATACAGATACCGAGTGGCACCCCTACTGCAAGCGCAAGAATCAGGCCAATAGCATAGTGCATCAGACTAACCCAGATATCCTCCCAGAGTACACCCCCGGCATAGAGTTGGATGAGGGCAGCAAAGGTGTCAGAACAGGAGGGAAGAATAAACTTGTTTCTGACCACAAAATCTGCAATAATCTGCCATACGATAATTGCAGCGGCGAGTGAGATCGCCAGCCATAGTGGAGACCGCTTCCCGGATGTTGTATTTGTATCCATAGCATTATCTCAATTATTTGATGTAACCGCAACTCAGCAATACTAATTTCGGGAATATGTTACAACATGTTGCAGAAAAGAATAGGAAAAAGTATGGGTCACTGGCAGATGAATGTCCGATGACATCAGTGCCGGTAAACCCGGATCAAATTACTGACCAATCTTCTTCCAGAAACTGGTATCAAAGAGATCAGATTCACTCACGGATTTCTTGATGTATCCGAGAGCCTGCTGCTCTGAAGCATACCCGGTAACTGACTTGGTGATGATGGTCGGATCTGCAACCCAGTGACCATCCCATTCTTTTAGGGAGCGCGTAATAGTGGATGCGTTCATCCCGGTTAGGGATGCCATATACCCGGCTGCCTCAGCTGTGTTCTGTTTGTTATATTCGGTTGCCTTCTGATGAATCGAGAGAACATCCTGCACGATATCAGGATGGTTACGGATCATATCGCCACTTGCTACAAGGACACAGCAGGCATGATCTGCCTCCATCTCCCCGGAGTGGACAATAATCTTCCCTGCCCCTGCTTCCTCAACCGTTGTCGGTGATGGTGCAGGCAGGAACACTGCGTCTACCTTTCCGGCAATGATCGCGGTGGTTGCATCTCCCGGACCCATTGCCAGAATTTCCACATCTTTCGTGTCATCAAGTCCCTGTTTCTTCAGCCAGGTACGAAGGATCGTATCCTGAATCGTGCCGGCAGGGAAGGTCGCGATCTTGAGACCTTTCAGGTCAGCAGGTTTGGTATAGTTCAGACCAGTCCTGAGTACCAGATCAGAACCCTGGGTCTGGACTGCACCGATGATCTTTGCATCAAGACCGGTTGCTACCGCTGTTACAAACGGAGCAGAACCAACATAAGCGAAATCAAGATCACCAGCAAGCATGGCCTGCATCTCCGGGGCACCTGTCGGGAAGTTGAACGGCTTTACTTCCTTAATACCTGCGGCGGCGAGGGTCTCATTGTACATGCCTTTACTGTACGCGGTCATGAAGGCCATCTGATGGGTACTGGGCTGATACCCAATGTTGATAACTGTTTTTGGTCCGGTTTGAGCAGATTTGACAGGCGCAGTAGTCGTATCAGCTTTTACCGGAGCGGATGTCTCCTTTGCTGCGGATTCAGATTTCTGCGGGGCAGAAGTACAGCCACAGAGAAATACCATTCCTGCCATCAGGGCAAGAACCACAAGACGGGCGAATGTTCGCTTCATATCATACACTCCTGTATCAGAATTCTGAGATGGACAGAGACTTAAAATGGTCGCTCTGATCTCCGGTTATTCAAGATAATTAATACAAAAAGGGCATATTTTGAAGACATTGTTAGCCAGAGAGTGAATATGATGCTGCCTGATGTATCAAATCTGACACGTAACCAACTCACAAAAATTTCGATTCATCTCATACCTCGAATACCAATATGAAATCTTCAGGTCTCAAAACGATACGATAACTAATTTGAAGTACGGATGGCGTAATGTAAGGAAGGATATCAGGCATTTTATGGTAGATTATCATCATTACCAAAGCGCTTCAGAGATTGCCAGACGAGTGAAGCATTGGTACAATCATAGCGGGAGACGTACCTGATGAAAGATGTTATCAGGCAGGGGCGTCTCAGCGGGGAGCGGACACAGGATATTGAGTCTTTTCTCTCGTCTATGGAAGCAGATCGGTTTATAGCAGAGCCAGATCTGCTGGTGGATATGGCACACCTCCTGATGCTTGCCAGGCAGAACATTGTACCGCAGGAGATCGCATCGACGCTGATGAAGCCCCTGCTCACGATGTTTCAGGAAGGAGTTCCTGATGACGCGTTCGATGAACAGTATGAAGATATTCATGCAGGGATCGAGTCAGGCTTAACCCGGAAAGCCGGGCCTGAAGCAGGCGGGAGACTCCATATTGGGAGATCCCGAAATGATGAAGTCGCAACCTGCATCAGAATAAAAACACGAAACGAAGTCTTTGAACAACTTCATGCAATAATCAGACTTCGTCGGGTCCTTATGAACAGGGCACGTGAATGTACCGATACCATCATGCCCGGGTTTACCCATCTCCAGCATGCCCAGCCAACCACCCTTGCCCATCATCTCCTTGCATATGAACAGGCCTTTGGACGAGATTTTTCCCGCCTGTATGATTCCCTTTCACGGGTCAACCTCTCTCCCCTCGGGGCTGCTGCTTTTGCTTCAACCGGGTACCCCATTGACCGGAAGATGACCGCGGACATGCTCGGTTTTGACGGCCTTGTCCTGAATACCATGGACGCGGTTGCGGGGCGTGATACCGCTGCAGAAGTGCTGGCTGCAGACACTTTGCTGCTTACCACCCTCTCCCGGTTCTGTGAGGAACTGGTCATCTGGAGTTCAGCGTTTGTGAAGTTCGTGGATCTGAATGAGATCTACTGTTCGACCAGTTCAATTATGCCACAGAAGAAAAACCCGGATGTTGCTGAGATTTTGAGGTCACGTGCAGGGAGTCTTCTCGGAGAATTCGTATCTGCGATTACCATCACTAAAGGACTTCCGATGTCATACAACCGTGACCTTCAGGATCTCAATCCTCACCTCTGGAGAGGTATTACCGGGATCAGGCGCGACATCGATCTCCTTGCAGGAATGATCCGGACTGCACGGTTTGACACGGATCGAATGAGTGAAGAAGCGGGGAAGGGATTCTCAACAGCAACAGAGCTCGCTGATCAACTGGTACGTCAATATGATCTCCCATTCAGGACTGCTCATCATATTGTCGGTCACGCGGTACGGGAAGGGGAGATGACCATAAGAACGCTTGATGACGCGGCTGTTGAGGTTACCGGGAGCAGCCTCACCTCACGTGGCCTGACCCAGAAAATAATAGATAAGGCGTTGGAGCCTGCCACCGGGGTTGCCATAAGGAGTGCAGTAGGAGGTCCTGCACCTGCTGCTATAAAAGATGCGATAAAGATGCGGGAACAGGTACTTTCGGATGATGAAGCAGCACTCCTCCAGAGAGAAACCACAGTTGAAGAATCAATTGCCGGATTAATCAGAGAAGCAAAAAGGATAGCAGATTTATGAGTACACAGGAAAGCGCATTTGAGACCGGAGATCAGGTCAGATGTACAGTGGGAGCCGCACAGGCTGAAGGTTCGTTCATTACCAGCAGGGATGGGATGGCAGTAATAAAACTAGGATCCGGATACAATATCGGGGTTCCATTCGGTGACTGTTCATTCATTTCCAGGCCGGGCACTCAGGAGGCCCCCGAGCCTGCCGAGGTTACGCAGAACCAGCAGCTCCCCCCCGTTACCATCGTCTCAACCGGGGGTACGATTGCAAGCAGGATCGACTACCGGACCGGCGCAGTCACCAGCCAGTTCAGGGCAACAGATATTCTGCATGCAATTCCAGGTCTCTCCTCTATTGCCAGATTCAGGGCAATACAACTCTGCAATATTCTCTCAGAGAATATGACCCCTGTAATCTGGCAGCAACTCGCCAGGGCAATCCATGATGAGATCAAGGATGGTGCAACAGGTATCATCGTCACCCATGGAACCGATACCATGGCATATAGCGCAGCTGCGGTCAGTTTCATGGTTCAGACACCGGTACCGATCGTCTTTGTCGGCTCCCAGCGATCAGCAGATCGTCCCAGCAGTGACAATCTGATGAATGGCCTTTGTGCTGCAAAGGCAGCAGTGTCTGATCTCGGTGAGGTCGTTGTGGTAATGCATGCAAACACCAGCGATGATGCCTGTGCAATTCATCGGGGTACCCGGGTCAGGAAGATGCACACCTCACGCCGGGATGCATTTCAGAGCCATGGACTCCTGCCAATCGGGACAGTCTCATATCCTGACCTTTCAGTATCTCTGACTGATGATGCCATACTACGGGGTAGCCGGACTCTTGCACTGGCAGATCGTCTTGAGGAACGGTGTGGTCTGATCTATTATTATCCAGGAATGGATCCGGAAATTCTTTCGGCATACACAGGATACAAAGGAATTATTCTTGCAGGAACCGGGCTCGGTCATGTAAGCAGCCGGTTTATTCAGCGACTTGCCAACCTGATCAACAACGGAGTCATCGTAGTGATGACCTCACAGTGTCTGCATGGAAGGGTCTGTGACCGGGTGTATGATACCGGGAGGGACCTCCTTTCATGCGGAGTAATCGAAGGCGAGGATATGCTTCCCGAGGTTGCACTCGTGAAACTCATGTGGGTGCTTGGAAATGCTTCATCACCAGAAAATGCGCGGGAGATGCTGACACAAAATCTGGTTGGAGAGATTGACCGGAGGTCACTCCAATGACCCGGTCCCCAACCGATTACGCAGGGCTCGGGCTCATCGCAGGTATCGAGATCCATCAGCAGCTCAACACCGCTTCCAAACTCTTCTGTCGGTGTCCTACCACCATCAGAGAAGCAGAAGATGCCACCGGAGAATATTTCCGGTACCTGCGGGCAACCCGCTCAGAACTCGGAGAACTTGACCGCGCAGCTGAGGAAGAGATGATGCAGGTGCGACGATTCCGGTACCTGCAGTACGACACCACCTGTCTGGTCGAGAACGATGAAGAGCCACCGACACCGCTCAATTCTGAAGCACTCGATATCGTGCTTACCATCGCGAAACTTACCGGAATGTCTCCGGTTCCCGAGATCCATACGATGCGAAAACTTGTGATCGATGGATCCAACACATCAGGATTTCAACGGACTGCCCTCGTTGCCATGCAGGGGAGTCTCCCAACCGGGGCAGTTATCGAGACGGTCTGCATTGAAGAAGAAGCGGCGCAGCGTCTTGAGGATGCAAATTTTTCACTTGACCGGCTGGGCATTCCTTTAATCGAGATCACCACCGCACCTTGTCTTCACACCCCTGAAATGGTTCAGGAGACTGCAGCACTTATCGGGATGTACCTGCGTTCGACCGGACGGGTCAAGCGGGGTATCGGGACGATCAGGCAGGATGTCAATGTCTCAATCCGTGAAGGAGGCAGAGTTGAGATCAAAGGGGTCCAGGAACTGGATCTTCTTGCCGAGGTGGTCAGGCGTGAAGTAAGACGTCAGGTCGAACTCCTTACGATTAAGGATGAACTCATTGCCAGAGGTGCATCGGTCGAGACCGAACCCGTTGAAGTGACGCATCTCTTCAAAGAGAGCGGGAGCAAGATCCTGAAGAAGGCAAAGATGATCCTAGCCATCAGACTCAATCAGTTTGCCGGCCTCGTAGGAAGAGAGATTCAGCCAGGGAGACGTCTCGGGAGCGAAATGTCTGACTACGCAAAAAAATGCGGAGTCGGGGGGTTGTTCCATACCGATGAACTGCCTGCATACGGAGTCACTATTGAAGAGGTTACTGCACTGAAAACGGCACTTTCGGCAGGTGAGAGTGACTGCGTAATTATTGTGGCAGATACTCCCGAACGGTGCAGATGTGCGATGAAGCAGATCATCAGACGGGCAAATATGGCATTTGAGGGAATCCCCAAGGAGACCCGCAAGATGCTTGAGGAAGGCTCAACTGCATATATGCGACCCCTCCCCGGTGCCGCGCGTATGTACCCCGAGACCGACGTGCTTCCGGTCAGGGTTACCAGTGAACACTGGGCAGGGCTTACCCTCCCTGAACTACTCAGTGATCGTATCGACCGGTACATGCAGGACTATAATTTTACTAGAGAAGTTGCTCGCCAACTTGCATACTCTGACCATTCACAAGCATTCGAAGAAGCAGTAGCAGCGGGAATAAAACCAAGCCTCGCCGAGCGAGCATATAATTCGTGTCTTCTAGATGTTCAAAGAAAATTTGTGGATAATTTAGCCAACTCACCTATCAGAGATTTTCAAAAGCAAACAACTCAAGCATTAGCTAACTCACCTATCAAAGATCTTCAAAAGCAAACAACTCAAGCATTAGCTAACTCACCTATCAAAGATCTTCAAAAGCAAACGGCTCAAGCATTCTCAAATTTGCCGATTCGAGAAATTCTTGATGCTATCCAGGAAGGAAAAGCAGCGAAGGAAGCGATGCCAGAATTATTGACTGCTCTTGCAACAGGAGTAAGCCTCACTAACGCCCTTGCCACCTTTGCTCCTGCAATATCTACATCGGATCTTCATGCAATAGTGATGAGGATCGTTGAAGAGCGGGCTGAGTTTGTCAGGGAGCGGGGAGCTGCCGCTGCAGGACCCCTGATGGGTGTTGTCATGAAGGAAGTCAGGGGTTCGGTGGATGGAAAAGCAGTCAGTCAGGCACTCCAGGAAGCCATCGCCAAGGTCCTGACCTCGTAATTCATGTAACAGGGAAGTATGAATAACCTTTAATTGATGAGAACCAGCAATAGTATAGGCATTTCATAGGTGATCTGAATGGGCAAGACAGGCACTACAGAATGGAACCAGGTAAAAGGGAGCAAGGGTCAGATCAGACTCGTTCCCCGGAAGGAAGCAGCGAATAAAAAACCCGGGCCAAATCAACGGTTCAAAACACAGGCTACCATCAAGAAACTTGAGCGGAACGCAAGCCGTGGACGGGGACGTGATGGAAGACCGGCACCAGGTGGACGTTCACCATCACGGGGACGTGGTGGCCGCGGAGGACGTGGAGGCCCGGGTCAGCCACAGGATCTCAGGACTATGGCAGCCCGCCGTCGGATCACCCGGCCAAAGGTCTCAATGCTCGGACCAAAGACCCGTTCCAAATAACCTGAATATCTGAACTCTTTTTTTCCTGCCACTGGCAGGCTAAATTAAGTCTGCAGGACAGTAAGTACTATGGATAAGAAACTCGCAGTTTCTGCATTTCAGTATGGTGAGCGATCCAAATCAGAACTCATGATCGCTTCACAACTGATTACCGTCCTGTCCGGTCTGAAAGACGCAGAACGGGCAGGCGGCAGGAAAATTGTCCAGCAATGTCTCGAAGCAGTCAGAATGGAACTCCAGTTCGCACTCAGGTCAACGGGTCTGCAGGATTTTCAGCGCGCTATCGATGCTCTGAACATCGCCATAAGCCTTGTTGAGGGGAGTGATTGTGACGGTGCAGTCAGACAGATCGGGACATCAATCAGTGCTGCAACCACCGTAGCGCAGCACTCCTGGAAGGAACTGGAAAAACATGAATTTATCTGATTTCGGGCAGTTCCTGTCGACACGAAGATCAGTCAGGCGTTATCAGGACCGGGAAGTAGAGCCTGAGCTTCTTGATACCATCCTGAAGATGGGAGAGAAAGCCCCATCAGCAGGAAATGTTGAATCATGGGACATCGTGGTGGTCCGTGATCCTTCAGTTCGGGAATTTCTTGCTGATGCTGCACTTCAGCAGGAGCATATTGCACATGCACCGGTCGTACTGGTTGTCTGTGCAAACTATGTCAGATCCATGGCACGGTACAGTGAACGGGGGATTCTGTATGCACTTGAAGAAGCAACCATTGTTGCAACGTATCTGATGCTTGGTGCGCAGGCCGCTGGTCTTGCTACCTGTTGGACCGGAGGATTTGACGACGAACAGGTGCGGGATATTCTCAAACTTCCCACCCATATCCGTCCGGTTACCCTTCTTACCCTCGGATATGGTGCAGAGGCAGCGATATCCCCTGTACGCAGAGATGTGCAGGAACATATTCACCAGGATGAATGGTAACCGGTCTTCCATGCCGGGAACCCATCCACCATTGGGAGATACATGACAGATTATCTGGTAGTGCTGGAATCGGCATGGGTCATCAAGGACGTCAGGTCAGTTGATGATGCAATCGGAATCGCGATCAGTGAAGCAGGAAAGAGACTTAACCCTACTGCAAAGTTTGTGGATGTCGAGGCAGGAGTAATCGCCTGCCCTTCCTGCGATGAAGAACTTCCCTGCGCATTGCTCATTGCACGGACTGCACTCGTGGGAATGCGGATGGAGATGAAGGTCTTCAAAGCAGATTCATCAGAACATGCAGGGAGAATTGCGAAGTCAGTTGTCGGTAAAGCACTTCGCGATGTCCCACTCGAGATCGTGGAAGTGCAGGAGTTATGATAGAGGTCGTCGGCCATACCGCAGTAGATCATATCTGCCAGGTCTCTCACCTGCCCAGCCCGAATGCTTCAACCGGAATACTACAGCGAAAGATATTCTTTGGTGGCGGAGCTGCAAACATTGCAGCAGGTATTGCGGTATTAGGGGGATCAGTTGCTCTGATCAGCGCGGTCGGGGGTGACTTTGCCGGTAGTGAATATGACAGGTGGATGGATCAACTCAGGATACAAAAGCGTTTTTTCGTAGTTCCTGAAGCAAACACCGCTACTGCATTTATGTTTACGGATCCGCAGGGAGCACAGATGACCTTCTTTGAGTGGGGAGCATCAAAAATATTTGAGACTGCAGCAGCCCCGACTCTTAATTTTGTTCATATGGCAACCGCAGATCCTGAATTTAATGTCAGGGTTGCTGAGCAGGCAGCATTTGCAAGTTTTGATCCTGGTCAGGATCTTCACCGGTATACCAAAGAGCACCTGGAGGCGATCCTGGATACCATCGATATCCTGATTGCAAACCAGCATGAGTATGACGGGATGTGCAAAACACTTGGGATCTCACGTAATAATCTGATCAGTCGTGTTCCAATCGCAATCGAGACACGGGGTGGTGAAGGTTCTTTGATCACACAGGCAGATACTACAACCAGAATCCCGGCAGTGCCGGTCCCCTGCCGTGACCCTACCGGAGCTGGAGACGGATTTCGTGCAGGTTTTCTTACTGCATATGCCCAAGGGTATGATGCAGTCACTTCAGCAAAGATCGGGACCGTAACTGCATCTTACGTGGTCGAATCTGCCGGATGTCAGACTTCTCTGGCAGATCAGGCTCGGATGCAGCTCCGTTATACTCAACAGTTCGGATCACTTCCTACCCCAGCGGAAAGCCGAAGAGCCTGAACAAGAGGAGGGAAGATGCAACAGGGGAGAACCGAGAGTGCAGTCAAGATAGAATCGATGTCCCGGTACATCTTCACCGCCCCGGGATGGCCAAAGTCAATCCTTATTCTGGTCCTGCTTGGGCTTCTTATCGAGGCAATATCATGGCGCCTCTCTCCTCAATACCGATTTTTCGGAATCCTTTGTTTTATCACACCCGGTCTCGTGGCACTCATAACAACCCGGCCTCTGATCACCATCATCGGGAAGCAGATGACATGGAACCGAAGTGCACTTCTCGCGGTTTCATGCACACTCTTCTCGGCGCTGATCACCCTGATAGGTCTTATCGCACTAAGGGAGTTTCTTGCGCTCATATTTGCGATATCACTCGGGTTTATCTTCGGACTCAGACTTTTAATCCTGGTCTCAATCGCTGATTACCGGATGCCCCGGGTTATTGTTCCTGCTCTTATCCAGAGTCTTGCCGGATATGTCGGTGGACTGCTCATTTTTCCCGAACCTTTTAAGGTCCTTGCCCCGGTCCTGTTTCTTCTCTTCGGCACAGGGTTTGGTGTTCTGATCTGGCTGATTGACAGACCTCTGTATCGCGCATTCAAAATCAGGGGACTCGAGTTTCTCAACGCTTTCATCGCCCATTTGACCGACGGCTCCCGGAGCATGGAGGAGTTTTTCCGGGGAATCGGTGAGGAAGCATTCGTCCCCCAGGTGAGTATCTTCTTCAGACGCGCGGGAAAACAGGATCTCATCTTCACAATACCGAATGTGCATCCCGGACCGATGGGAGAGATTGGTGGGGGCAACCTTCCTGCGATTCTGCGTGAACAATTCAGAGAAGAGGTGATGGTCGCACACGGATGCGCGACACACGATTTCAACCTGGTATCAGAATCAGAGATCCAGAAACTTGTTGATGCAGTAAACAAGACCAGAGATGATCTTGAATACACCGGGGTTGCCTGCAGGTCAACCCGGATCACCGAAGGATCAGTCTCCCTGCTTTACCAGCGGATCAATGATGCCCTCCTTATGGTGAGCACTCGTTCTCCTGATAAGACCGAAGACCTTGACTTCTGTATCGGGCATGCAATCCTCTGTGAAGGACACCGGATGACTCCACATATCGGGTTCGTTGATGCGCATAACTGTATCGGTGATGAGATTGCATCTATCAGGCCCGGAACCAGGACTGCCCATGAGTACTTCACCGCTGCATGCCATGCGTTTGAACAGTGGGGAGTCACCCGGACTTCGACACTTTCGATCGGATATGCCCATGTTCCGCTCCCTTTTGGAAGGGATGCAGGGATTGGGGATATCGGGCTTCAGGTTCTGATCTGCGAGGTCAGTGGACAGAAAACTGCATATCTTCTGCTTGACGGGAACAACATGGCTTCAGGAGCACGGGAAGAGATCAGGGATGAAGTGCTTACCATGGTTGATGAGGCAGAGATCATGACCACTGACACCCATGTGGTGAACACCATATCAGGGAAAAACCCGGTCGGTATGAGGGTACCTCCGGCTGCACTGATGCCATACATCGACGACGGGGTGACCCGGGCTCTGGAAGATCTTTCACCTGCAGAAGCAGCAGGGAGTACTGCATCATGCGAAGGAGTAGTTATCTTTGGATCAGATTCCATTGCACAACTGGCGAGCATTGTGAACACGATACTGGTCTATA
>NZ_JAJRBM010000033.1 GCF_028679455.1 Methanospirillum sp.
ATCGAGGGTTCCATAGGACATGACCGGCATGACCGGCCCGAACACTTCCTCATGAAGAACGGGAGCAGCGGGATCAAGATCTGAAAGGAGGGTTGGTTCAAAGAATGAACCATCCTTCAGAAGATCCTGTTCCGGTTTTTTCCCCCCCACTGAGACCTTACCGAACTCGCCGGTAACCGTACGTTCGATCTGGTCGGATATCTGATTCAACTGGATATCAGAATGGATCGGTCCGATATCAACACCTTGCACAAGTCCATTTCCCACCTTCAATGATCCGATCAAAATCTGTAGTTTCCTGATAAACTCATCCTCAACCGAAGCATCAATAAAGACCCGTTTCACTGCAGTACAGGTCTGCCCGCAGTTAAAAAATCTCCCGGCAACTGCTCCCTTCGAAGCTTCAGTAAGGTCAGCATCCTTACAGACGATCATCGGATCGCTGCCACCCAGTTCCAGGGTGACCCGTTTAAAAAATGGTGCTGCAAGAGTTGCAACCCGTTTTCCGGTAGTAACCTCACCGGTGAAGGATACTGTCCTGATATCAGGATTGGTAACAATAGCCTCGCCGACTACCGGTCCCTGACCTGTCACAATCTGAAGAATACCGGAAGGAAGACCTGCTTCAACCAGACAGGACGCAAGTTGGATGCAAGTGAGTGGTGCCGTGGTTGCAGGTTTCAGAACCAGTGCATTGCCTGCTGCCAATGCAGGGCCGACCTTCCAGCCCATAATAATTGCGGGAACATTCCAGGGGATGATCGCACCGCATACACCAATTGGACTGCGTGAGACGACTGCGTGACCATAGGTGGATGAGTGACCATAATCTCCCCGCAGCATTCCGGATATTGAAGCATAGTACTCAAGAATCCTCGCAAATCCTGCGATTTCTTGCGTAGACTCTTTCAGCGGTTTCCCTTGTTCACGAGTCAGAAGATTTGCGAGATCATGCTGTCTGCTGCGGACCAGAACCGCGGTTCCATAGAGCACCTTTGCCCGGTCAGTTGGATCTTTACCCGCCCATTGAAGATATTCTGCAGTTGCACGTTTGACAGCATCATTGACATCTTCTGCCGATCCCATGCTGACGCTCCCTACCGGTTCCCCGGTAGCAGGATTGAGAACTGTTCGAATCTCGCGACCTGTTGACATATCATGGGTTTGTGCAGGTATCTCCATGATCACGATTCAGGTGGCAGGGGCAAAAAAGATGAGTTAACAAGGGAGGATGAAGAGGGGGTATGGCACCTATCAGGCACTCACTCCGGCATACATGATATCAAGCCGGTTTGCAATGCCATTCCATTGAAAGTCGCGATAGACTTTTACCCTGCCTGCTCTTCCCCATCGTCGTGACCGTTCCATATTATCGAGGGTTTCACAGATTCCGGAAGCAAGACTATCTGAAGAGACCTGAGTTCGGATTCCATCATGATATGATTCGATGTTTTCGTGAAGGCCACCGACATCACAGGCGACCACCGGCTTTCCTGCACTCCATGCTTCAGGAAGCACAATCCCGAATGGTTCATTTCTGCTTGGAATGACCACAACGTCTGCTGCAGTGAGCAACCGTACATACTCGGTATCTGAGATATACCCCGGGAACCTGACCGGGAGGCCCATAGCAGCAGCTCGTTCCTGAAGCCATGGACGCATTCCGCCATCTCCTGCCATGATCGCCTGCATACCCCAGAACTGATCTTTTACACGAGGTAGTGCATTGAGGAGGAGATCAGGTCCTTTCTGGACTGCCATCCTTCCGATGAACAGCACCGTCGGAGCATAGGGGTGAATTCCCATCTCCTGTTTTACCGTTCCCTGATCAAGGATAACATCATACTGCTCGGGAACCACCCCATTCGGAAATACCTGAATCTTCCAGTCAGGAACATTATAGAGTTGCTTTACTTCATTGCGAAGAATGCCCGATACCGTTGTCACCTGTTTTGCGATAAGTCCGGCATACCACTCTTTTCCGGATATTTCATGGTATTCCCACCAACTACCATGCTGGTTCCCATTCCGGCCATACTCAGTTGAATGATACGTAAAAACCGTCCTGCGATCCTGAAGCAGATGCAACGCTTCAGTTACATGCCAGTCATGGAAATGAAGAATATCAAATTGTGGAGTGTCAAGTGCATGGAACCGATCCGCCATCATGTGACTCATGTTCCGACAATATTCTACCACATTATTCCCAAAGGGACGAACCGTGTGGTAATGGACTCCCCCGAAGGTGAAGTCACCATCCCCACGGGTGAAAAAATGAACCTCATTCTTCTTTGCAAGTTCCTGAGCCAGATAGGTTGCAGCGTTAGCAAGGCCACCCACCCGATCAGTGTAGAGTGATTCCCAGCAGAAGTATGCAATTTTTTTATGTTCCATGCGACACGTCCAGGTTAGTCAAAATTCTGTAATCGAGACCTGCCCGCATTTTCTTGATCAACCGATGCAGGTGAAATCTACGTTAGATTTTTATATAATTCGAAAACCCCCATATAGATAATATTTTTTTGAGACAACCAGACAATAGCACACCATCATATATATAAATTATCCATTGCATTTCGAACAGAACATTGGAACTTAATAAGAACACTAATCAAAACCAGACCTCCAAATTCCAGAGTATCCCATATTTTTTCAGAATACGGGTTGCGAGAGAACCCACACAATCTCACCACCCAGAAAACTCATCTTGAATATAAATAAGATTGCCATGCAATAGAGGAAGAGACGATTTCTCAAACGCGCCAAAATTTACCCAATGAAGCACAAATTGTTACTCAACCAGGGGATCAAAAAAAAGTGAACTAAATACAATAAAAGATGCAATAATGCATAAATATGTACAATGCAATACATTTGAATACATGATTGCGATTCATAACTGTAACAAACAGGTGATGCCGGTGGACTGGAGTCGTCAGTGACAGGAGAATGCCTGTCACCAGATCTCTCATTTGCTGCTTTCAAGCAGATAGCAGATCAAATCTCTGGATCAGGGCTCATACCAGTAACCATAACGATCCCGCTTCCTGAAGTTTCTCCGGCAGATCTCTACTATCTCCTCCGGAAAGCCCATGGCTTTCTTCTTGAATCAATGGAAGGAGTTCCCAGGCGTGCGGTCAGATCAATTATCGGGACAGGCATTGCTGAAATGCTCATCCTCGATGAAAAGAATGGAGTATCAGACGGTCCAATAGAGGAGATACGCAGATTTATGGAAACACATCAACTCTGCGGAAGAGCACCGGCTGGATTCGCCGGTGGCTTAGTCGGGTACTGCTCGTATGATATGGTATCTAATCTGAACGATGGATATCTCGATGCAGGAAGGGAAGAGCACTGCCCCATTGGAAAATTCGTGGTCGCGAACTCAGGAGTAGTTCTTGATCATGTTAAACAGACATGTATCATATTTGCATCACCGAAGATCGGACCGGGCGATGACATCCGTCGGATCTATGATGAGGCAGCAGCACAGATCATCTCCCAGGCCTTACAAGTACTCCAAGTCAAAGCAGCCACAACCCTTGATCAGCCAACTGTTCACCATGCTGAGGAGATTTTGCTTACTTCCCCGATAAGCAAAAAAGCCTTTGAATCCGCAGTTGAAAAAACCCTTGAACATATCAGGGCGGGAGACATATTCCAGGCCGTAATCTCACGCAGGTTCAATGCACCATACACCGGGGACCCATTCAGGATTTATGAAGAGGTCAGACAGTTAAACCCGTCACCATATCTCTATTTCCTCGAATTCGGGGACGAGACCATTATTGGATCAAGCCCTGAAATGCTCGTGAAAGTTGACGGGGAAGATATCTTCACTGTACCAATCGCCGGCACCCGTCCCCGCGGAGCAGATCCTATAGAAGATGCCAGACTTGCAGAAGAGATGCTTGCTGACGAGAAAGAGAAGGCCGAACATCTGATGCTGGTAGATCTTGCAAGAAACGATATCGGAAAGGTAGCATCGTTTGGTTCAGTCAGAGTCAGTTCCTTTATGGAGGTTGAAAAATTCTCTCATGTCCAGCACCTGACCTCGCAGGTGACCGGAAAACTCGCCACCGGTTCAGACCGGTTTGATGTTCTTGGATCATGTTTTCCTGCCGGGACTGTTTCAGGTGCACCCAAACTCCGGGCAATGCAAATTATTGCCGGACTAGAACCCCATGCCCGCGGCCTGTATGCAGGTGCAGTAGGATACATTGGATTTGATGACCGGCTCGAGTTCGCAATCGCAATCCGGACCGCTATTATCAGGGACGGAGTGGCTAGTTTCCAGACCGGGGCAGGGATCGTTGCAGATTCAAATCCGGAGCGGGAGTATGAAGAGACACGACAGAAAGCAGGTGCCATGCTCGCCGCACTCTCCCGTGCCAGCGCTCATGAGATAACCAGTCATGATCAGAAGAAAGCAGGAGGAATCACATGAATGTAACCATCGTGGACTGCTTTGACAGTTTTACGTATAATCTTCATCAGCTTGTTGGCACCCTCGGGGGAGAACCGGTTGCAATAACCTGTGACCAGGAGATCAGCAGAATCGAGCGGGAAAACCCGGACAGGATCATACTCTCACCCGGCCCCGGTACCCCTACAGAATCCGGAGTTTGCCGGGAAGTCATCGAACAGTATGCGGGTGTTGTTCCAATCCTGGGTGTATGTCTCGGTCACCAGACGATAATCCATACCTTTGGAGGCAGGATTGTTCGGCTTGATGAACCGGTACATGGAAAAACAAGTAAAATATCACATACTGAAACAGGATTATTCCAGGGAATCCCCCAGGCATTCACAGCAACCAGATATCACTCCCTGACCGCAGATCGGAATACCCTCCCCAGGGAATTCCACATCACTGCAACATCACAGGGAGATGACTGTATCATGGCAGTTTCTCATGAAAAACTGCCCATCCACGGAGTCCAGTTTCACCCTGAAAGTATCATGACTCCTGCCGGCCGGCTCATCATGACCAATTTCCTAGCAACCGGAGGAGTCTGATGATCCATCAGGCAATCGAACGGATGATATCCCGGGAGGACCTTCTCCCTGAAGAAGCAACCGCGGTGATGAATCAGATTGCGGAGGGAAATGCAACAGGTGCACAAATAGGATCATTCCTTACTGCTCTCCGGATGAAGGGTGCTACTGCAGGAGAGATCGCCTCATTTGCCAGAGTAATGCAGGAGTGTGCAGTACCGGTAACTCCGCAGGTTTCCGGAATGATGGTTGACACCTGCGGGACCGGCGGGGACCGATCTGGATCAGGAGGGACATTCAACATCAGTACTGCAGCAGGAATCGTAGCTGCAGCAGCAGGCGTTCTGATCGTAAAACACGGCAATCGAAGTGTTTCAAGCAGATGCGGATCAGCAGATGTCCTTGAAACACTTGGTGTTACTATCGAACAGACACCAGAAGCAGCAGCGAAAACCGTTGAAGAAACAGGCATCGGGTTCTTTTATGCCCCACGATATCATCCGGCAATGCGTCACGTAGCACCGGTACGAAAAGAACTGGGTATCTACACTGTCTTCAACATCCTCGGACCACTCCTGAACCCGGCACGTGCACAGGCACGACTTATCGGAGTCTACGATCCCGGGCTAGTAATGATTGTCGCAGATGCATTACGTGAACTCGGGGTGCAGCGTGCGATGGTGGTTCACGGAGAAGGGCTCGACGAGATCACGGTCACCGGCTCAACCTTCATTGCAGAACTGAATCAGGGAACTTTGAATTTCAGTACCATCACACCTGAAGAGTTTGGAATTGCCAGATCCCGAAACGAAACAATCAGAGGAGGAAATCCGGAAGAGAATGCTGCGATAATCAGGTCTGTGCTCTCCGGAACACCAGGCCCATGCCAGGATATTGTTGCACTCAATGCGGGAGCAGCAATCTATCTCGGGGGTAAAGCAACTAATCTCCATGACGGGGTAAACAAGGCATACCATGTTATCAGGTTAGGAAAAGCAACAGAAAAACTGGATGAACTGATTCGCGTATCAGGGAGAGCAGCATGATCCTCGATCAGATCGTGCAGGCGGCAACCATAAGGGCTGATGCACTTCCATACAGTGGATCTGATGTCAGGGATGTAGATACCGCGAGCCAGTCATCACACCAGCACCAGCCTTTCAGTCTCCTGAAAGCGATAACCGGATCTCATGATCGTAATGCAATTATTGCCGAGATAAAGCCGGCAAGTCCGTCACGGGGGCATCTCCGGGCGATTATCGACCCGGTTGCACTGTCACAGGAACTTATTGGTGGTGGATGCTGTGCCCTGTCAGTGATCACCGAGCCCGATTTCTTTCAGGGATCGATAACCACCATCCCGACGATCAGGGATCGGGTACAAATTCCCATCTTACGTAAAGACTTCATCGTTGACCTGCGGCAGATTCAGGAAACCAGACAGGCAGGAGCTGATGCAATTCTCCTGATTACGGCAGTACTGGGCGACCAGTTATCTGAATTCGTGGAGGCCGCAAAAAAGGCAGGCCTTGAACCTCTCGTAGAGGTACATGACCGGCAGGAGGTGAGGACTGCCCTTGACTCCGGGGCTGATCTTATCGGGATCAACAACAGGAATCTGAAGAACCTGAAGACTGATCTCTCGACCACCGTCAGACTGGCACCCATGGTCAGGCGGGCAGACCGGACAGTCATCGCTGAAAGCGGGGTCATCTGGCCATGCGATGTCAGAACACTTCGCCCGTATGCAAACGGGTATCTGATAGGGTCAAGCATTATGGCAGCACATAATCCACAAAGAAGACTGGAGGGGTTTGTATACGCATAAAGATCTGTGGAATAACAAGACCCGAAGATGCACAGCTTGCAGACCGTGCCGGGGCCGATGCCATCGGGGTAGTCCTCTTCTCTGACTCACCTCGATCGGTTGAACCAAAACGGGCAATAGAGATATTCAGGGCAGCAGGCCCGTATATGGGAAGGGTATGTGTTTCACATTCCCACTCACGATCAGAGATTGACGAGATCCTTGATCTTGGCCCGACCGCGATACAGATATCGTATCCCCATACCTGTAGTAAAGACCGGGCAGTTCAAATCATCAGAGTCGTAGAACCAGGCAAGAATCTCCCGATGCCGGGAGAAGCAGATGCTCTCATCATCGATGCAAGTCAGGGGAAAGGAAAGTCATTTGATCCGGTATTTGCACGGAACATTATCAGCAGTACTACCCTGCCGGTAATCCTGGCAGGAGGACTCCAACCCGATACAGTTGCCGAGGCAGTGAGACTGATCCGGCCGTATGCCATTGATGTGGCATCAGGAGTCGAAGCATCTCCGGGCATAAAAGATGCCGGAAAAGTCATGTCATTTGTGCAGAATGCACGGTTATCATCATGAAATTACCATCACGATTTGGCGAATACGGGGGATGTTATGTCCCTGAAACACTCATAGCAGCACTCGAAGAACTTGAGAAAGCATACCTGCAGATTCTGCCGGGGAATACATTTCAAAGTGAACTCATCCACTATCTGACTGAATTTGCCGGCAGAGATACTCCGCTGACATACTGCAGAAATATGTCAGCTGATCTGGGATGCAAAGTATATCTCAAACGGGAAGATCTACTCCATTCAGGAGCACATAAACTGAACAATGCAATCGGCCAGGCACTCCTTGCAAAGTTTATGGGCAAGACACGGCTAATCGCAGAGACCGGAGCCGGGCAGCACGGGGTTGCAACCGCAATAGCCGGTGCCACACTTGGGATGAGTGTTGAGGTCTACATGGGTGAGGTGGATGTTGAGCGGCAGGCACTCAACGTTGCCCGGATGAAGATGATGGGGGCTAAAGTAATTCCGGTGCAATCAGGTACCAGAACTCTTAAGGACGCAATCAACGAAGCGATGAGAGACTGGGTTGCATCCGTTGGCGACACCCATTATGTAATCGGAACCGTGGTCGGGCCACATCCGTTCCCTTTACTGGTCAGGGATCTGCAGTCAGTCATCGGCACCGAGACACGGAGGCAGATCCTGGAAAAAGAAGGGAAACTTCCAACAACGATTGTTGCTTGCATTGGTGGTGGCTCAAATGCCATCGGAATGTTCCACCCGTTCGTGAACGATGCGGTGACCCTGATCGGGGTTGAAGCAGGCGGGGAAGGACTTGACGGAAAACACGGAGCTACATTGTGTGGTGGATCTCCGGGAGTCCTGCACGGGAACTTCTCGTACATCCTTCAGGATTCATACGGACAGATCCAGGAGTCACATTCGGTTTCAGCAGGTCTGGATTATCCGGGCGTTGGGCCTGAACACTCAATGCATAAAGACTCAGGAAGAGTCATGTATACCGCGGTAACCGATACCGAAGCACTGGATGCATTCCTGTACCTGTCACGGACCGAAGGAATTATCCCGGCACTCGAATCATCCCATGCAGTGGCATATGCACGGAGGATCGTACCAGCACTTAAAACGGATGATATTCTGGTGATCAACCTGTCAGGAAGGGGAGACAAGGATGTATCCCAGGTGATTGACCTGATGCAGCAGAACGGAGTTGCACTATGAAAACGGGAAAAGAAACAATTGAAGCGGTATTTGCAGCACATACAAAACCACTTCTGGTTGCGTTTACCGTTGCCGGGGATCCGGAGTATGGAGTTAGCCTTCGGATTATGAAGGAGATGGCACTTGCAGGAGCTGACATCATCGAACTTGGACTTCCGTTTTCAGATCCGGTCGCAGACGGCCCCGTGATTCAGCGTGCAGATCTCAGGGCTATGGATACAGGGATGAACACCGACAGACTGCTGGATCTCGTGCGAGAATTCAGGTCATCAAGCAAGGTGCCGATTGTCATTCTGACCTATGCAAACCTGATCATGCGCAGAGGAATTTCCAGGTTTTATACAGATGCTGCAGCTGCCGGGATTGATGGAGTGGTAATTGCGGATGTCCCCTACGAAGAGTCTGAACCATTCACGAAGGCAGCAGAACAGTCAGGGGTTGCCCCGATCATGATGGTCAGCCCGACCACATCAGACGAGCGATTATCAGGAATTCTTAACAAAGCTGCAGGATTTATCTATCTGGTTGCCGTGATGGGAGTTACCGGTGCCAGGACCGGTGTCGAACAAACAGCATTGGATCTGCTCAAACGGGTTAAGACGAAGACGTCGGTTCCGGTTGCACCAGGGTTTGGGATCTCCACACCCGAACAAGTCAGGGAGTGGGCGGACCATGATGCAGACGCAGTGATTGTGGGGTCTGCAATAGTGAGACGTATCGAAGATAACCTTGGAGATCCGGATGCAATCGTATCAGCGGTCGGTACCTATATCAGAACTCTGAAAAAACCATAACAAAAAAAGTGACAGACATTCTCACGAACCATAATTCGGATCGGGAAGACAAACTGAAAACGTAGTTCCCTTCCCTTTCCCCTCACTTTCCACCCTGACTATTCCACGGTATAATCCGATCAGACGACTTACAATGGCCAGACCAAGTCCTGATGAACTCCGGTCATGACGGGATGAATCAGCCATATAGAATTCTTCAAAAACATGTTCTTTTTCCACTGGTGAGAGACCGACTCCATCATCTTTTACATGGACACAGATCCGTTCTCCATCCTGACATGATCTGATCCATATCGAACCATCTTCACGTGAGTATTTCACCGCATTACCAATAATGTTGTCAAATATCACTGTTGCATCACCATGTGAGCAAAGGATGGAAAGATTATCAGGAATATCAATGGTCACATCCAGATTTTTTTCTGGACGAACAGCCAGTTCTTCTGGATCGAATCATGAAGGATCGGATACAGAATAACCTCTTCAGGTTTTGCCATGATATCGTCACGGTTCAACCTTGCTATCGTCAGAATCTTATCAGTCTGTTCCTGTATTGAATGTACCGATCTGAGCAAAACCGCCATCGAATTCCGGATTTCAGGGTTCTTCTCATCTTCAATGAGGGAGGGCAACAGAGCACGAAGCGGGGTGAGTGGGGTTTTCAGATCATGCCCAATCTGGGTGATAAAATCATCTTTCTGTTTCATTAGTCTGATGACTTGTTCTGTCCGTTCCCTGACACGAAGATCCAAATCCTGATTCATATCAAGCAGTTGATTCGTCAGAAAATCCAACTCCTTGTTTTTTTCACTCATCTCTGTCGCATGCAGCCGCAATTGTTCTTCCGCTTTCTTCCTTTCGGTGACGTCACGAGCCACCACCAGCACTGCCGGAGTTCCTTTATACACAATCGGGGCCGAAGAAACTTCTACCGCTACGGTGGTGTGATCAAGCCGGGTAAACTCTTCTTCAAATGTCTGACTAGGATCTTTTGTGTTCCCCATAATTCCTGAAGACACAGGGAAGGTATCTGAAGTTTTCGTATTGACTATTTCAGAGATGCCGACACCAACAATCCTTCTATCATCTTTTACACCAAGGAGTCTGATGCCTGCTGTATTGACAAAGACAATCTCTTCCCCGTCGTGGACGAAGATGGCATCAGGTGAGAGTTCGACCAGTCGACGATATCGTTCCTGACTCTCACGAAGAGCAATCTCAACCAGCTTTCGCTCATCGATTTCAGACTGAAGAGAGGCATTCACACGAGTTAACTCTGCAGTTCGCTCATCAACCCTGATCTCCAGCTCTTCTCTGGCCCGGATCAGTTCATCCTGGGTTCGTTTCCGCTCAGTAATATCCCGGATACTCTCTATCGCACCAACAATGGCACCTCGTGAGTCACGGAGAGGAGTTGCGGTACCCCAGAGGTACGAGGTGCCACTACCCAGGTTTGGCATATATGCCTCACCAACGACCGTGTCTCCGATCCAATCCATCGCAGCATACAATTTTTCAGTTTCTGAATCTGCCTGAAGGGCAATATCAATAAGAATGGGGCGTCGTACCCCATAGAAAGGCACCGAGTATGTATAGTCACCTTTTCCAAGGAAATCGATGGCAGCGGATCCGGTCAGTTGCTCCATAGCCCGGTTCCAGGCGATCACCTTCCCTTCTCTGTCGATGACAAAAGTAGCATCAGGGAGGAAA
>NZ_JAJRBM010000313.1 GCF_028679455.1 Methanospirillum sp.
GCAAAGATTCAGAAGTATATGGAGGAGGAGATAGAGGAGTTATCTCATGCATACCAAAGAATCGGGACCGAGGGAGATCTGACCCTGCGATATGAACTGAAACCGCCGGATGAGCATACCAGGGAAACCCACGAACAGTTAAAAAAATTTCAGAATGCGGTCCGTCTCATTATTAAAGAACTCCAGCAGAACATCGAAGAGGTCAACAACCGGATGGAGACCTTATTAACCGCTACGGGAGAAGCAAAAAACAGCATAGAAGATGCATCCAAAGCAATCTCCCAGATCGCCGAGAATGTAGGCAGTGTTTCAGAACATGCAGAAAAATCCTCCAACGGAGTCGAGCAGATCTCAAAGGTCATGCAGGATATGAGTGCTGCCGTAGAAGAGATTACCGCCAATATGGGATCTATATCCGATCTCTCAAAAAAGACAAACAATCTTTCGAATACAGGCATTCAACTGGCAGAAAAATCAGAAGAAAGCATGAAGAAGATCTCTCGGTCCACGGAGAATGTATACACCATAGTCTCTGATGTCGAGAAGCAGATGAGTGAGATCTCGAAAATTGTTGACCTTATTCGTGAACTCGCGAACCAGACAAACCTGCTAGCCCTGAATGCAGCCATTGAGGCAGCACGGGCTGGAGAAGCCGGACGAGGATTTGCCGTTGTGGCCACTGAAGTGAAATCCCTTGCACTGGAATCACGCCAGTCTGCCGAACGGATAGAGGCAATGATCAGTACTTTAACCAAAAGCACCCAGCATGCATCCACGGCGATGAATGAAACGAAAGAGATCGTTGAACAAGGCGAAAAAGTCGTGGGCGAAACGGTAAAAACATTTTCGGATATTGCATCGTATATTGATGAGATCACCAGGAACGCCTCCGAAGTGGCTGCAGCAACCGAAGAACAGGCAGCGACAACAGAGGAGATAACCGCAAGCGTTTCAGATATTGCGGAACTCGTTGAACAAACCGCTAAAGAAGCCTGCAATGCCGCATCAGCCTCAGAAGAATCATCAGCCGCGGTGGATGAGATCCACCTGATGGCGACATCGGTCAACGATGTTGCGGGTGAGGTCATGAATGCAAATAAGCGATTCAAGGTAAAATAACGCCATTTTGAAAGTTTAATGACAAAACCAGCAGAAAAACCAAACATGAAATCAGAAGGACTGGATGAAAAACAGGTACAGGTGGTGGAATTTTCACTTGGAGACGAATTATATGCAATCGACCTGTTTGAAGTGAAAGAGGTGGTAGATTATACCTCAATAACACCACTTCCTCATGCACCCGATTATGTGAAAGGAATTATCAATCTTCGCGGGGAGATCACATCAATAATCGATCTGCAACACTGCCTGCATGGTTCTGAACATGAATTTAAATCCACAGATACATCCCGGATCATCGTTCTTGATGAGGCAGTCTTATCAAAAAAGATAGGAATCCTTGTCGATGATGTACGATCGGTAGCAACACTTGAAAGCAACCAGATCGATTATACGTCCGCATCGCAGATAGGCGATGGTTCATTGATCATCGGGATCATAAAACGAAATACAACACTGAATGAGAAAGAACTAAACGAATTGATCATCTGGATTGATATAAAACAACTTTTGCACGGGATAGATTGACAATATCCATCTCTTTCATTCAACATATTCTTCATGATTTCAACATTATATGTGGACGATGATCCGCATTTACTGGAACTGGGCAAGATATTCCTGGAACGATCGGGTTATCTCTCCGTGGATATCGTTTCGTCAGGTCAAGAAGCAGTGCAGATCCTTAATAAACGATCCTATGAAGCGATAATATCAGATTATGAAATGCCCCACATGGATGGAATCGAATTATTGCAGATAATTCGTACATGCCTTCCGGATATTCCCTTCATTATCTTCACCGGGAGGGGGCGTGAAGAGATCGTTATAAAAGCCCTGAATTACGGAGCAGACTCATATATCCAGAAAGGAGGAAATGTAACCGCACAATTTGCCGAACTTGAAAACTGTGTGAAAAAACTGGTCGAACGACGAAAGAATGCGGATCGTTACCAGGAACTGGTCAATTCACTTCCCAAGACGATCCTGGAGATGGATGAACAGTTACATCTTACCTTTATCAATAAAGCAGGAATTGAAAAATTTGGCTATACCATTGAAGATATCTCCAAACCACTATCTGTACTGGATCTTGTCACTGAACCGGACCAGGAAAAAATTCTAAAGTATCAAAACGCGGTTTCAAGAGGCGAGACTCTTCCTCCCCAGGAGTATGCCGCACGAGATAAACAGGGCTTCATTTTTCCCATCAAGACATACCTCTCGCCAATTTTTGTAAATACCGAATTTGCCGGGTTCCGGGCTGTTTGTATCGATATTTCAGAGGAGAAACAAGCAAAGAAAGCATTGTCACAGGCAAACAAAAGACTGAATCTTATGGCGAGGATCACAAGACATGACATTCGCAACAAGATCACCGCTCTTCTTGCATATCAGTATCTGTCCACTGAATTGACAAGTGATCCCGTATTACTTGAATATCTCAACAAGCAGCAACAGATAACAAAGAGTATTGAGGATCACATTGAATTTACCCGGTTTTACCAGGATATCGGGGCTATGAATCCCATATGGCAGGATGTCAGGGGAGTAATCCTCTCGGCAATTTCTGAGAACGATATGAGATCACTTTCGTATGACATACGTATAACGAACTGCTGGGTCAATGCAGATCAACTGCTTCAAAAAGTCTTTTACAACCTGATTGAAAATTCTATCCGGCACGGGGGTACTGTCACAAAAATTTGTTTTGACATGGAATTACCGTGTGATGATACCGTAACTCTCATTTATACCGATAATGGCAGAGGGATCTCCCCGGATATAAAAACGAAGATATTTGATGAAGGATTCGGTAACCATACGGGATTCGGATTATTTTTAATCCGTGAAATACTATCCATCACGGAGATTGCGATCGTTGAGAACGGAATATCCGGAGAGGGAGCCAGGTTTGAGATGGCAATACCCCGTACGAGATATAGATACTCAAAACCCGGTTGACCTTTTGCCAAAGGACATAACAGATATCCGTCTCTTAAATTCACAGATAATCAAAAAAGAGGGGAGTCAGTGACGGGATGACTCATGCAAGCGGGGGTACGAATAAAGCGAGAAGAACGAGATCCCGGTCTCCTGCCCGGACCAGGTGAGATATCCCTGGTGGAGTGACAAAGGTCTGGCCGGCTTTTACCAGGTGATCCCTACTTCCCAGGAGAAAATGACCGTCTCCACTGATGATCAGGTTCAGTTCCCACTGAGTCGCATGATTGTGCTCCGGCACCTCGCACTGTTCCTGGATCCTGACAAGATGATAACTGAACATGCTCTTCGTCTCTGTTTCAGGGATGATGTCCTTGAGGAAGACACCCTTCCATCCGGGAGGGGAATACCAGGGGCTTTCATTGCTTTTCCGGGCACGGTCAGGGAAAATAACTGAATTATCTTCGAAGATCTCTGCAATATCTTTGTAAATCATGATATCCTGAAATTTTCGTTTCGAATAGCCACCGGTTAGCCTTTCACAGCCGGAATGACATCCTTGAATACATCAACACCAAAGTTGACGTTTGGACTGGAATTACCCAGGCAGAAATGGGTGATTCCCGCTTTTTTAAACCGCTCGATCTCCTTGATGAGCCCTTCTGCATCGGTTGCACACAGGAAATTCTTCTTAAGCATATCCTGGCCGACAAGGTTGGCATGGCATTCGACTTCCGGAGGATCGCTGACCCGGTACTTGAACATGGACGGCACAAGGCATCCGGCCCAGAACCTGTTTCCTTCAACCGCCTTTTCAAAGTCAGGATCGACGGAATACCAGATGAGCATGGCCCGTTCCATCTTCTTCGGATCCTTGCCTGCTTCCCGTGCCCCCTCCTCGAACTTCGGGATGGTCACGTTCTTTAAGGTATCCGTATCCGCAGATACCGTCATCAGGTGATCTCCGTGTATTCCTGCAAGTTTTGCTCCCTTTGGACCCATTCC
>NZ_JAJRBM010000314.1 GCF_028679455.1 Methanospirillum sp.
CAGAAGGATTAAGGCTCATAGGTTAAGGATAGGAGTCCTGGGTTCTGGTATGATAGATAGGGTACCAAATAGCGAAAATTAATTACGGAGCATTCAATTCAGAGAAGAAGGGCGTTGCGTGTTATGTAGGAGAATATGGCTGCTTATTGCAGCCATGAGTTCGAATTTGCATAGTTACTTTTTTTATCACCTCGAAAAGGAATCTCCGGAGATCAACCGGATACATACTGACCAGATCCATGGGTTTGATGTAGGAGAACACCGTGAACGCACGTTGATGCAGAGTATCGGATCTGGTCAGAACTGCAGGGTCTCATCACCATCTGGTTTTGGTATGAAGGGCTCTGCAAGACTCCCTGTTACATACCAATGTTGTATGAAACAGCAGATAAGGATCAGGTAAAAAACTTACATAATCTGATTGATACCCGTTTCAGTGAATATTCTAACCGATTTTGTAGTATTAAACGTGAGGTGAAGAGATACGCTATTTCCTGACATAGCAGAATGTTGCATCTGGTGTGAATCTTAATATCAGGATTCGGGAATATCTTCAAATCCGGACATACCTTCCAGAAACCGGCAGGAAAAACTGTTGCAACCAGTTGCATGAGTGATTGATATATAGTATCTGATGTGATCGGTATGAGGGAGCGGTCAGATGATCATTTCCAATACGCGGGAGATTCGGGAAGGTGTCATGAAGCGATGGAATATTGTTGTTCTTCTTACGTTTATTTCAGCTCTGTTTATTTCGGGATGTATTGTTGCTGCTGACACTATCGACGATTATTATGTAATTACAGAGGATTCAGCAGGTAATTGGAGCGATAAAGGAAATGAGTTATTAGGCCAGGGCCAGTATCAGGAAGCCAGATATGCATTTGATCAGGCAATTGAGATGAGTCCTCAGTATGTAGTGCCAATGACAGGAAAAGGAATAACGCTGAATTTCCAGGGTCATTACGAGGAAGCCCTCAGAATATTTACGAAGGCTCTGGTTATTGATCCCACGTATGCCCAGGCATGGTGGGGAAAAGGAAAATCATTAGAATTTCTGGGCAGATATGATGAAGCACTCGATGCATATGATCGTGCAATAAAAATTAAACCGGGATCAGTAGAATATCGGATTGCGAAAGGTGACTCATTAGTGCTTAATGGATTATATCAGGAAGCAATCGATTCTTATAATCTCGCGTTGAAGATGGAACCTAATAACAATCTTGCACAGCAGGGGAAAGCGACGGCAAGGATGAAATTTAACTCATACCAGAGGTCATGAACTGGTGTCCATGTATGAAACTACAATCTGGAAAATTCTTGGTTTTTGAGAGAGATTCCCCTGTCAGGTTGGGAATTGAGATTTTCCTATTTTATCTGCATTCAATTTTCCCATTTTAATTTGCCGGAGATAAACCTTCATTCCTCCAGGAATCGTTTGTTTTTTTACGATGATTCGATCATCTCTTACTGCAGAAATAATCTCTTCCGGGGTACAATCTTCTGTTGCACATCCGTAAATAGTCCCAGTCTGACTTACCGAAGATGCAACCCGATAGATTCTGGGATCTTTTCCAGAGGAACCGGCAAGCATATAATATTCAGGGTTAGAAAAAGATTTTGAGGATTCATCATAATCAGTTCCTAATTCTACGTAGATATTATATTCTCCTGATGTCAGTCCAGGAAGTGTATAAGAGGTTCCTTTTCTGACATAGAGTGCACAAAGAGGACTGGAACTTCCCGGATTCGTGAGAACAACAATGGCATCATCTTTATTATTGTTATTATCCAACACGATTGAGGAGGCTCCTTCGTTTGGGATTGCTCCATAGAGAAGCGTTCCGGTTTTCAGCCCGGTTTGAGGACTTGCGGTAGAAACATGAATAAGAGTGATGATCAAGAGCCAGGTAAAGAGGAGGAAAAACCCTGTCCGAGTACGAGACATACGTCTGTTTAGGTCACTCTGTCATATAATATTTTCAAAGGATGGCTCTATTAATATATAGTATTAATAAATTAAACAAATTTAATGAATCAGGGATTACCAGTTGCATATCTGATATCCTGGTCCAGGTCATCTTTGGTGTAATGGGCGGATATTTGTTGTTTCCAGAGAAGTTCTTCACATTGGTACCGGTCAAGACCTGATAACCGGCATACTTGGGCTGAGGTGATGTTACCCCGTTGATACAGGCTGAGTGCCAGTTCATTGGTAGTTCTTCCCTGATGGTATCAGGTGGAAGTATCATCTCCTTGACAAAAGACGATGGTAGAGTTAGTATGATATTATCTGTCATGAGTATATCCCCGAGTCCAGGTCTTCCCGGATAGTATAGAGGTAGTACGGTTCGTATCTGTGAATAGGTTCATGCATCATCAGTTACAACCCAGACCACTATCGAGGATAGCGATTAACCCTCCCATTTTAATTTGAGTATATAAGCAGCATATATTAACAACTTCGCCAGGTTGGGGTTATGCACAATCCTCCTGTAGGTAAGCTCTGGTATTAATACATTCTCACGGACTCTTGCTGTAATCAATGAGAACGTTGAGTCAAGAGATCTCCCATAAGGTAACAGATGTCACTGCCGGTTCAGAAAAAAGGCTATAACTGTTGAAGAGGTTACCACCATCGGCCACGAAGTGGTTGTGATGTTCCATCAAACCGCGGTACATGCATCTGATACCGAGAAGATCACCATGAAACTTCGGCATCGATCTAGGAGGTCAGCCAGGTTATGCTATCGGTAAACCGGGTTACTATTGACCTGAATTCAGAAATGAAGTGGTTCAGAATCTAGTCAGTTACTAAACCTCACTTTTAGAGGCCATTTTCTCGGTCTCGAAAATTAGAAATTACGATATGTTCCATTCGGAATAAAAATCTCAAATGTTGCTCCCTTCCCTGCTTTTCCGGTCTCCCGGATGCTCATTCCGGTAATTGACAAAATCTCATGAATCAG
>NZ_JAJRBM010000315.1 GCF_028679455.1 Methanospirillum sp.
GCCTGATTTACCTCCGATACAGACCATAACCTCTTCAAACTGCCGATCAGCGATGAACCGGTGAACAGCCGGGATGCATCTGACACCCAGTGTTCCGGTCTCCCGTGCCATGATCTCTGAAAGGTTCCCTGAATCTTCAGGTCTGCAGATTACTCTGATAAGATGTCCGGGTCTGCCTTTTTTCATCGTCAACGGAGTGGCACAGGCATCCCTGGCTCCTTCGTCCATAAGTTTTCCAAGCAGGTATCCGATGATCTCCCCGGGAACATCATCCACATTGGTTTCAAGAATATCTACAACATCACCAGTCCCTTCTGATGACGTCGTGAGAAGGATCATTCGCAGGACATTGGGGGCATCAGGATCATCGCGATCACCTGCTCCATACCCGATTGCTTCAATCCTTCCCGGAGGAAGGGAATCAAGGGCTCCAGAATTAAACTCTGCCAGCAGGGCTGCTCCCGTCGGAGTACAGAGTTCTCCCTGACCACCTCCGAGTTGTACTATCAGACCTCCTTTTGAAAGGATTGCAGCGGTTGCCGGTGCAGGGACCGGATATGAGCCATGGGCCATCGTTACCCTTCCTGAACCGGTTGTTATCGGAAGCACCCTGACCTGTTCAGGTGAGATAGAATACATCGCCATGCATGCCCCAAGCACATCAGCAATCGCATCATCTGCCCCGACTTCATGAAAATGGTCCATCTTTCCATGAACTGATCTCTCTGCAGATGCAATCCGGTGAAATACCGATTCAGATCGGGTGATAACTTCCGCAGGAGCATCAGCTGAACGGACCCGCTCAAGAACCTCATCAAGGGTTCGTGATGCATGCCCTGCATGGGTATGAATTTTTGTTGCCCGGATACCCGCTCGGGAGACCACCTCAACTGTCGGAGTGGTCACCACAGACGCCATTACCCGTATCACCGAATCACGGTCAGCACCAAGGTTCAGGAGAGCACCGATGAACATATCGCCGGCAGCCCCGTGAAACGGGTCAATTGCGAGAATCCTCATGAATTGCTATACTTATAAATCCACGGATATATGATTGTTAGGTAATAATGGTGGAATCATATCTTAAAGTTGATAGTGCATATCCCGGAGATCAGGGAGGGGGAAAGGCCCGTCTTGATCCAGAGACGATGCTCCAACTCAAGCTCTCTCCCGGCGATATCATCCATATCTTTGGGAAATCGCCCACCGTTGCCAAGGTCTGGCGTGCCCAACTCAACGACTGGAACCAGAATAAAATACGCATTGACAATTTTACCAGGACCAATGCCAATGTCTCAATCGGAGATACGGTAAAAGTTTCCCGGGTAGAAGAGATCATCCCTGCCTCTGTTGTGGTTCTCGCCCCTCCTGAAGATCTCCCCAGAAATATCCCACCTGCTGACCCGACCACGATACATCACAATCTGATAGACTTCCCGATTGCTCTCGGGGACTCGGTTCCGGTTGCGATCGGGCTCCCGTTTATTCAGCCACAGATGGTCTCATACAAAGTGATCGAGATCGAACCACGAGAAGCGGTCATTATCTCACAGAAGACCGAGATTATTCTTTCAGACAAGCCGGTGAGCGGGTTTGAAGGGATCAGTCAGATTACCTACGAGGATATCGGCGGGCTCAGGGAAGAACTTCAGCGGCTCAGGGAGACGATCGAACTGCCGATGCGTCACCCTGAACTCTTCCGCAGATTGGGTATTGAGCCCCCGAAAGGGGTGCTGCTCTTTGGTCCACCGGGCACGGGGAAGACGCTCATCGCAAAAGCAGTTGCAAATGAGTCGGGAGCCCATTTCATCCCGATTGCCGGACCTGAAGTAATATCAAAATATTATGGAGAGAGCGAACAACGTCTTCGCGAGGTCTTTGACGAGGCTGAAGATAATGCACCTGCTATCATCTTCATCGACGAACTGGACTCTATCACCCCAAAACGTGAAGAAGTAACCGGCGAGGTTGAACGGCGGGTGGTTGCCCAGCTCCTGACCATGATGGACGGGCTTGAGGAGCGGGGAGAGGTCATCGTGATCGGTGCCACGAACAGGCTCGATGCAATTGATCCTGCCCTTCGCAGGCCAGGAAGGTTTGATCGGGAGATCGAGATCGGGGTTCCGGCAGAACCAGATCGACATGATATCCTCATGATCCACACCAGAGGTATGCCCCTGGCTGATGATGTAAACCTGAACGACCTATCAGCACGAACCCATGGATATACTGGTGCAGACCTAGCCGCCCTCGCCCGTGAAGCAGCAATCAGAGCTCTCCGAAGATATCTGCCGGAAATTGATCTTGACGAAGAGGAGATCCCTCAGGAGATCCTGGAGAAGATGGTGGTCACCGGAAAGGACTTCAAACAGGCTCTCCGGGAGATTACGCCTTCAGGAATGCGTGAGGTCATGCTGGAGGTATCGCATCTCAGGTGGAGGGATGTGGGGGGTCTATCAGGAGCCATCGAAGAGATCCGGGAAGCAGTCGAATACCCTCTGACCCGGAGAGAACAGTTTGAGGATCTCGGTATCCACCCCCCACGGGGAGTACTCCTGTACGGACCTCCCGGTACCGGAAAGACCTTGATCGCCAAGGCAGTCGCAAATGAATCAGGAGCAAATTTCATCGCGGTACGGGGTCCCCAGCTCCTTTCCAAGTGGGTAGGAGAGTCAGAACGGGCAGTCCGGGAGATTTTCAAGAAAGCACGGCAGGTATCTCCCGCAATCATCTTTTTTGATGAACTCGATGCGCTGACACCGGCACGGGGAACAGCGGGTGACAGTCACACGATGGAGAGTGTTCTCAACCAGTTCCTGACCGAGATGGATGGCTTGCAGGATCTTCGTGATGTCGTGGTTATGGGGGCAACAAACCGGCCTGACATCATCGATCCTGCCCTGCTCAGGACCGGAAGATTCGACCGGCTGATCTTCATCGGTGAGCCTGATACCAAAGACCGGGTGGAAGTGATGCAGATTCACACCAGGATGATGCCGATTGAAGGATCAGCAATCGAAGACCTGGTGAACCTAACCGGGACGTACACCGAAGAGGATATCGAACAGGTTGCAACGGTGCTGAACCGGGAGGCCACATACTCATCAGGAGAGATCGCAGAAATTCTTAAACAGCATGGCTCGGGTAACGGAACCCTGAGCCGTACGGTCAGGAGAAAGTTACTGCAGGAACTCTGGATTAAACTTGGAATCCAGGTTATTGATGAAAAGACAGAGGCGCTTTTTTCAGATATTGCAGCAAAAACATCTGGGTTTGTCGGAGCAGATATTGAAGGGCTCTGCCGTGAAGCAGGTATTTTCGCCATGCGTGAGCAGTCACGACAGGTAAAGCGGGAACACTTCGAGCAGGCACTTGCAAAACTTCACCCAACCATGAATGATAACCTCCGGGAAGTATACCAGAAGATTCAAAAATACTTCAAGGGAGGCATCCCGAAAGAGATCCAGCCCCCTGAATACCAATAATTTTTTTAGGAGTAATATGGCGGACGCCAGATTACCGTTGAATTTTCATGGAAAACCGGGACAAATCCATACTGGGAGTAAATACCTGGATTTTGGATTTTATAGATCGTGATTTCTGGAATACCAACATAGAGGAGGGTTGCATGATGCTTCGCCATCAGTTCTGCTGCCCGTTCTGGCTGGAGATACATAAGGACTGAATCCTCACCCCGTTCATGGGTTACATCCGTTCCCTGGTATACCCTTTCCCTAAAATAACTCCCCATAACCGAAGGAATTCCAGTATATGTGGATACCCGGGAAAAATATTTTGCGGCGTCGTCCTGATCGAAATTCATCGGGACTACTCCTTCAACAAGTACCTCCCCTACGGGTAATGTTTTGAGATAATCAAGAGCATCAGATTCTTCCTGTCCAATATATTTGCTAACAAAATCCGTTCCATCAAGACTCGGAGGCCAGAGAGGTCCGCTTGAGAGTAGTATAACAGGGAAGAGAAGAGTAAATCCTATGATACATACCGAGATAACCTGATATCCCTGTTTTGAAGAAAATATCTTACACTGCTCAAGCATCCCCCCAAGAAGTGAAAATGAGGAAATACCAAGCAGGATCCATGAGGCAAAATAGAATTTATAGGTCGTATTTGATCGATCAGGAGCCCCATTCTGTACCATTGCAAAAAACTCGCAAAACAGGATGCAAGAAAGCCCTGCAAATGCCAGTATTTCTTCAATTCTGTTAAACCGACGTGCAATAAGGTAAATCATCGGTAGTACAACAAGTGCCGCTGATATGAAACCGGTTAATGCAAGGAGCAAAGGAATTCCCAGGAGTAGGGGCTTTTTTACAAGATCATTTCGGAGATATACAAGGAGCAAAAGGATAAACAATCCATGAATCAAAAGAAAATCTAAAGGAGCAGACGGAGTGGGGAGAAATGTAATCCCTTGCATTCGCTGATTATTCAGTTCGAATAGAAACGGTAGGTAGGTCAATATGGATACAACCGGTGTTATGATGCTGATGAAAAAAACTGCAGACGCAGAGTCATCAGATATGAACATTGGATAACCCAAAGATGATCGCAGGTGGGCATACCACTCGAACAAACGCGACCGAAACGATTCAGATCCCGGAGACAACTGCCGATACGAGATTATGAGGCCGGTAAAAAAAGCAATGGGAAGGTAAATAAGAACATCCCAACTGTGAAGAGGGATGAGGGTTCCCAGACAAAGAGCCAGAATCAGGCCAATCCCACCCCTTGACAGGATCCCAATCTGTTTCCATGAGGTAAATCCATAAATTAACAGGAAAATTATCAGACACTGGATCATCATAGCAACCGCATAGGGGCGGGGGCTCCCGATAAATAGAGCCGAAAGTGGATTTTCGGTAACTGCCCCTGGAAGAATCCGGGTCGTGCTGTCGAGGATAAACCTGAGTGGTACCTTACTCTGAATTGAAATTAGTAATAAGATGAAAAATCCAGGATATGAGATAAAAAGCAGAGAAAGTGGAAGATACCGAAACCGGTTCATAAGCAGAGAAGAACAGGAATATATCATGACTGCTGACATGGCAAAAACGGTTGGGATTACAAGATTATACACAACCGATGCTGGTAATCCGAGAAGATTACCTGGGATAGCAAACATCCATGCTCCAAGATAATAATACCAGGAAAGTGTTCCTCCTGCGAACCATCCATCCAGAGGAGGAATCTGGGGAGTATGCATCATCGAGGAGAGGATCATCGAATCCATGAACTTCTCATACGAGATGTCGATAGCAGAATCATACCATATCTTTGCCAGGAGGGTGAGAATGAATGTTCCATAAAATAGTGCATACCACCGCCATTCACTTTTCAGATCAATTATCCGAATGAAACCTTTCCCAGCGATATAGCCAAACAACACAATAAAAGGAACCAGCATTAATAAAACAGGTGCCCCAACAAGTGCCAGGTACCACGATATGACTGTAGCAAGGAGGAGTGAAACCGGAAATGAAAGAGGAACTGCAAAATTCCGGGTTACTCCCTTCAGAAACGGCCATGTTGATAATTGAAGAAACAGGAGCAGGATAAACCATTCTGCGAGAATAATTAATTGCGATAATAGTGATATTGCCATATCTTTAATTCCTTAAAGCATTTTAAATTCTAACCAATTTTTTTCATAATACTATCCAGAGACGTCCCATATATCATAACCCCAGAAGATATTCCTGAAGATATGGTTTTCTAGGATTTGAAAGTACGACGATCTCATTCTTTTTTATGAGAGGTATCCAGCCTTGATATTTTTTTAGATCAGGTTCAAAATATTTCGCATACCCGGTACCGGTCTCTATAATCACATAATCTGCATCAGGGTGGTACCCATACTGAAACGCTTCAATTCGCCCTGCCAAGTGGGGGATCACATTGTCCTGAGTTACAATCGCTGCATTTCCGGGGATATGAGCAATAATTGAATCCAGATATTGATACTTATCTTTGTGAGCCTGATCCAGATAATCCGGGACTACCATCGAGTAGGAGATGAAAGGACTAATAATTAGAAAACTTATTATCGAGCTGGAGAAGAGGAGAATCTGGATATATTTGAATAAGAATTCCCGATCTTTTACCTGAAGAAACCGGGAAATTTTTAGTAACCCATACACAGTTGCCAGAATGATAACCGGCTGAAACATTCCCGGGTAATGATACTGGATATCCAGGAAGGAAAAGGCGGGTGATAAAAACACTTCAAGAAACTGAAACATTCCTACCAACAGGATTTCAGGGGCCGCAAATGGAATAAAAAGCAAGGGTAAGAACGTTTCAGCGAATAATACAACTCTCTGTTTTCCGTAGGGGGTAAAATTATCAACAAAATTCTGAATGTAATTGGATGATAATGATGATGACGAAGCGAAATATGGTATCACTACCGTTATTGAAAGTATTGTAAATAGTAATGCAAAGATGATTAAGATCAGATGGGTGATTTTAAAAATCCCACCCCGGTTTTTTGAAAAAAACAAACCATATACACCGATCATCCCTGGTAGAAGAGCAACATCTTCTCTCACCAGAATCAGGGTCAAACCAGATATCAGATACAACTTCCACCGGTTACTGATAAGTCCATACCAACAGGAAAAAAAGAGAAGAGGCACGAAACAGACGACTGAGAAATTGTATAAGTTTATTCCATGTATCGCAGGAGAGAGCAGGTAGATAAGTACCAAAAGGAATGAGAGCCGATTATCAAAGAGAGATTTACAGATGTAAAACAATGGTATCGCAGCGAGGCCCAGCAGCAGGGTACTGATATAATAAAATAATAAGGGATGCTGAAATATCAGATAGAAAGGGACCAAGGCCAATAATATGGGCGAGTTGTGTGCCCCGAATGAACAGTGATACATAGTATCCACCGTATTTGTAAAAAAACCTCCCTGATGAATAGTCATCCAGAATGACTGTTCAAAAATCGCAAGATCGTGAGTCGAGAGATAATGCGTGTGTATAAAGGTAACCAGCAGCCCCATTCCAAGGCAATATACTGCTATAAAGAACCCAATAATCAAGAGAGGGTTACGTAACCCGTTTTTCCCAGAGAGAGATGATAAACCAGACTCCATGATGGTTACAATCCTGACGAAAACTCCAATATATTTCTTGTTTTTTTACTATAAAGACTCAAGATCTCTTTCTGCATGCTTAATCTGGAAAATCATCAGACACGACATCTATATGCACCAAAGCACATATCTGTGAATCATACATGTTCAATATCACTTCTTTTCTTGATATTCGTGCACATGAACATCCGGAAAAAACGGCACTTATTCATCCATCTCAAAAGATTTCCTATACCTGGAGAGAACTCCATGACGCAGTAGTACATACTAGTGAAGGATTGGCAGAGAGAGGAATTACCAAGGGAGATCGGGTAGTCCTGTATCTGGACAGTTCCGCCGGATATCTCATCTCATACTTTTCACTCTGGAGAATCGGGGCCGTGGTGGTTCCCGCCAATATCGTGTACCGGGAGGATGAACTCAGGTATGTTGTTGAGGACTCAGGTGCCTGTGGGATCATCACCGATGGTACTGGAAGAGAAGTCGCCGAAAAAGTAGCTCATGCTCTTGGTGTATCACATCTCATTATCTCCGGTGGAGATGAAGAGAACTCACTGGAGAATTTACTCAAGTCATCGCCGCTTCAATATCCTTGTCCCTGCAAATTAGATGACATCTGTCAGATCCAGTACACATCAGGAACAACCGGAAAGCCCAAAGGAGCAATGCTCACCCAAGGGGGATGGGCTGCTGCATTGGATGCCGAGAGGGACGCCCTGGAACTCATCCCCGACGATATCTATCTTGGTATTTATCCCATGGGGCATGTAGGAGTCAGTTGGGGAATATCAATCCTTAAACAGGGGGGAACCTGGATCATCATGGAACGGTTCCACCTTGATACCTATCTCAATCTTGCAGAGAAATATCAGGTAACTATCCTTGCTGCGATGCCTCCGGTCATCCACAGCATTATGGATACTCCCCCGGAGACCGAGAAGAAACTTAGATCAGTCAGACGGATTATCAGTGGAGGAGGGCCAATGCATGCTCCAACCTGGCGAGCCTTCCATAAACGATTTGGTACCCCTATCATCAATGCATATGGGTTGTCTGAGACAATAGTCATTGGATCAGGGACAGTAATCAGACCTGAGCACTACCCCACCGCTGACGAGTATAACAGTGTCGGCACTCCGGTTGGCTATGCCGAGGTAAGGGTTGTGGATGAAAAAGAACCAAACAGGACTCTTCCTCCGATGGAAGCAGGTGAAATTGCTATAAGGGGTCCGGCAGTTGCACTTGGGTACTGGCAGAAGCCTGAAGAGACTGCGGCAGTGTTCCTTCCAGATGGATGGTTCCTTACCGGGGACATTGGATATATCGATAAAAACGGAATGCTTGTCATCACAGACAGGAAAAAAGACATGATAATCATGTCAGGATGGAAGATCTACCCGACTGAAGTTGAAAACTCCCTGATCCTCCATCCCGACATTGATGATATTGCGGTCTTCGGGTGTCTGGATGAGGAGAAAGGGGAGATCCCAGCTGCTGCAGTTGTCCCCCGGGAAGGATGTACCGTTACCCATGAAAACATCGTTGCATTTGCAAAACAACATCTGGCTGGGTATAAAATACCTCGTAAGACAATAATTGTGGACAGCCTCCCCCGGGTCGGGGGATGGAAATTACTTCGAAGAGAATTGAGGGATCAGTACTGCAACACCTGATAACCAATCATTTTTAATGAAAATCGTAAGTATTCAGCTATCTGAAGCTTTGATTAAAACTCTTCCTTTTTCTACAAAGTTCGCTCCATTCATTTGACATGTTTGAATAGCGGATGCAAGTACTTCAATATTTCTCGTCC
>NZ_JAJRBM010000316.1 GCF_028679455.1 Methanospirillum sp.
ACCCGGATATACGGAGATAGAGAAGAACCGGAATAGTCAGGGACAGTTGTGGATTGTGGATTAGACATGACATTGCGAAGATTAGCAATACCATTTCTCACTTGATAGATAGATACTTAATGCAGTATGCAACATCCAGGTTTTTATTTCAACATAAACATTATAACTCCATTAGAGAGGAAGATTTTACAATGAAATATGCGCTGCAATATAAACCTAAAAATATTTTCAACAATTGATATCGTAATCTGAATCAGTATATCTTATTCTAAGCTCACTTCATCTCTAATTTACAACAATTATAAATATATGCCAGATAAAACCAGTGGTTACGTATCGCGGGAAGGCCGGAGGCATTGATGATGCATCTGGTGAAGACAACTGCGTATACCGTATGTTCGGACGCGGGTTATTCATATGATGGGGAATACTAAGCCAGTTTGGTGCCTCGTTCTGATGATCCTTCTGGCTGCTTGTGTGCTTACAACGACCACACTTGCAGACGAGGGAAACAGAACGGCAGGAGAGGCTATGATAGCCTCCATGCCCATTTTATTCATTCCGAATGAAGGGCAATTTGAAGATAATGTATCGTATCAGGCTCAGTCATCACCAGAGCAACTGATTACGGTATTCAAGAATGGTATTGAATTCAGCCAGCAATCAGTTGATAACAAGACAGCAGTTAAGCCTGTCTTTGTAAAATTAAATGGTGCTAATGACAATACTACGATTGTAGGACTCAATCCGGTTAATACCACTGCAAATTTCTACTCAGGATCAGAACAGTCTGCCTGGAAGAGCGGTATTAACCTGACATCAGGAGTTCAGTATATCGAGGTCTACCCGGGTATTGACCTGAACCTTTCAGGAAAAGGTGGAAACCTGAAAAGTGAGTATACCGTCCAGCCAGGATCAGATCCTTCAGTTATTGCATTGCAGTATTCTGGTCAGGACTCGCTCACTCTGAATGATACCGGTGACTTGATCATCAAGACCGCAGGACGTGAGATTGTTGATCAGGCACCTGTAGCATACCAGGATATCAACGGATCCAGAGTAAATGTGTCCTGTTCATACAAGATCGGAGCAGACAACACCATTACCTTCACGATTGGATCCTACGATAAATCCCAGATCCTTGTTATTGATCCGGTGATGAGATACTCATTGTACTTTGGTGGCAATGGTCGCGATCAGGGTAACAGCATTGCGGTTGATAACAATGGATATGCCTATTTTATCGGAACTACCTGGTCTGATCATCTGAAGTATCTAAAAAATGAGACCGTTGTATCCGGTATGAGTGCACAGGGGCTGGCCCCGGGAAGCGTTCAGCCGTATTATGGTGGTGGTGATAAGGACGCGTTTATTATCAAGATCAATCCAGATGGAACCGATCTCGTCTACATCTCATATATCGGTGGAAGTGGAACAGATGAGGGAACCGGCCTTGTCATTGACAATGACGGGAACACCTACATAACCGGTGGGACAAACTCAGCCGATTTCCCTGTAAAGAATGCATTCAGAAACAAGATCTCCGGTGGTTATGATGCATGGGTTGCAAAACTTGATCCCACCGGGAAAGATCTGACGTTCTCCACCTATGTTGGAGGAACTGATGATGATTTCTCATATGCAGTCGCAATTGATGGCAAGAAAGATGTTTTCATCACTGGTGAGACTAAATCCTGGAACTATCCAGTAGTAAACAGATATCAACTGTCACCATTTGGTGGACATAGTGATGCCTTCATCACAAAACTGACACCTGAAGGAAATTCTATCGTTTATTCCAACTTTATTGGGGGGAGTGCAAACGAAGCAGGAAGTGCAGTCTCTATTGATCCAAACGGGTATGCATGTATTGTAGGTCAGACTGAATCGCCGAACCTAATGGTCATCAAACCGTATCAGGCAATGCTGAAAGGATCATTTAACGCATTTGTTACGAAATTTGATCCGGAAGGTAAGTATCCTGCAGCATACTCGACCTATCTCGGAGGTAGCAACTGGGATGATGGTAAGGGAATCATCGCACATCCCGATGGATCACTTACCGTTGTAGGTTCAACAAAATCACCAGACTTTCCAACCGTAAATCCGATTCAGCCAGGCCTTAAAGGTGTACAGGATGGATTTATTGCTACCCTGAGTCCTGATGGTTCAACATTAAACCAGAGCACTTTCTTTGGAGGGTCACTGGTAGACTCCATCAGTTCGGTTACTAATGATGCCAAGAACAATATCTTCATCGTAGGTACCTCTGATTCCACAGATCTTCCGGTTGAACGTGCATACCAGTCTAAGCTTGGTGGCAAATCAGATCTGATGCTTGCCAAGTTCAGCCCTGATATCAGTCAGATTCAGTACTGCACCTATCTTGGTGGTTCAGATATTGATGAGGGCAGAGGCGTTGCAGTCACGGGTGAAGGGGACGCGTATATGACCGGATATACCACCTCGATTAACTTCCCCAAAGTCTGGCCATATCAACAGAACTTTGGTGACGGTGACCGTGATGCATTTGTTGCAGTCATTTCTGAACATGACATGATTCCGGTAACAGACTTTGAAGGTGTTCCAACCGAAGGAGATGCTCCACTAACAGTGCAGTTTACCGATACCTCACTGGGTATTCCGACTTCCTGGGCATGGGAATTTGGAGATGGATGCAACTCATCTGAACGTAATCCAAGTCATATCTACGAAAAGCCAGGCGTTTACACTGTTTCACTGACTGCATCGAATATCGTCTCCAGTCAGAAAAAGACCAAGGAGAACTATATCACCGTTCGGGAACCGGTAAAACCACCGGTTGTTGACTTTAATGCCAACCCACAGTCAGGGGTAATACCACTCAGTGTCTGCTTTACCGATCTGACCACCAACCAGCCGACTGCATGGTCATGGGTTTTTGGTGACGGAGGAGTGTCACAGGAGCAGAACCCGACACACGTATACACGACAGCAGGAATCTTTACCGTTAACCTGACCGCCAGCAACAAGGCAGGTTCCGGTTCGAAAGAAAAACCACAGTTCATCAATGCTCTTCCCAATGTAACCAAACCGGTCGCAGACTTTGTTGCTGATCCAACCACCGGCATGGTTCCACTGAATGTGAAATTTACCGATAAATCAAAGAATGCACCCACTTCCTGGTTATGGAACTTTGGTGATACCACAACCTCAACCGAACAGAACCCGGCTCACACCTATACTCAGCCAGGGAAGTACTCGGTAACCCTAAATGCAACCAATACTGCAGGCTCTGACAGTATCACCAAGCCTGAACTTATTGATGCAAAACCAGGAATACTCAAACCGATAGCAGACTTTACCGGTGCACCCACCAGCGGAATGGCACCCCTTAAAGTCTCTTTCGTAGACATCTCAAAGAACGGACCAAACGCCTGGTCATGGAAGTTTGGCGACGGAAAAGACTCTATCGAGCAGAACCCGACCCACACCTATGACATACCGGGTAAATACACGGTAGAACTTGAAGTCAGAAACCCGGCAGGGGCAGACAAGAAGGTAATTCCTGATTACATAACAGTTACCAAACCCGGATCTGCACCAACAGCACAATTCAGGGCTTCACCAACTATCGGAATCGCTCCTCTCACGGTTAGTTTCACTGATCTTTCAGCTGGAAGCCCGAACAAATGGGCATGGAACTTTGGAGACGGGCAGACTGCTGAAGAGCAGCATCCAATTCACACCTATCAGGCACCAGGCGAATACACCGTAACGCTCACGGCCAAAAACGAGTTCGGTGAATCAACCAAGGTGCAGGAGAAGTTAATCCACGTCCTTGATAAGCCGGTACCACTGAAGGCAGCTTTCATGGGAGAACCAACAACTGGTATTGCTCCACTGAATGTCAAATTCACGGATCTCTCCACTGGTAATCCAAACGCATGGCTCTGGAACTTTGGTGACGGAACAAATGCCACCGACAAGAACCCGACTCATGTGTATACTCAGCCAGGGGACTACACCGTCCTTCTGACTGCAATAAGGGGAGAAGACCGATCTACCGAGATCAGATACCAGTATATTCACGTAGCCCCGGCAGGAAAACCACCAGTACCTGACTTCGTCGCTTCACCAACGACAGGAAAAGTACCCCTTACAGTCTGCTTTACTGATCTCTCATCCAATGATCCGACTGCATGGAAGTGGGACTTTGGTGATGGACAGACTGCAACCGATAGAAATCCAACTCATGTATTCCAGACTCCGGGAACCTTCACGGTCTGTCTGGAAGCATCCAACTCGTTTGGATCAGCCCGGGCATGCAAAGAGAATCTGATCACAGCAACTGAACCCAAAGAGCCGGCACTATTCTATGGGCACATTACCGTAGACGGTGATCAGGCACCTTGTAAAACCATTATTGAAGCACGTGGATCCGGAATAGAGACCGGAATCAAGGATAATCCAACCGTTACTGAGGAAGTTGGTAATTACGGAATTCCAGAACCACTTCGTGTGCAGGGAACCATCAAGAATGGCGAACCGGTTACCTTTTGGGTAAAGACACCAGGCTCCGCTGAGTTCGTGCAGGCAGAATGTTATGACCTCTACGGAGGAGCCAACTGGACAAAATCATATCCATTCCGTGGCGGTGACAAGACCAGACTTGATCTGAGAGTTGGCGGAGAAGGAATCCCGCCAATGCCAGTCCTTCCACATGAGTTCTTCGGAGAAGTTACCTTTAATGGTCAGCCTCTCCAGGTTGGATCAACCATTACCGTAAAAGGAGACAACATCATAGAAGGCCATGTAGGCAACCCACTTCCAATCACCTCACCCGGAGTTTACGGATTTGAAAAACTCCAGCGGCTCATTGCACAGGGAGATTTGAAGAGTGGTCAGCCACTGACATTCTGGGTTACTCCAACCGGGACAAATGAAGCAATTCAGGCACAAGTCCGGGACATCGAATCAGGAGGAGAATGGGCAAGTTCATACCCCTACTTCGAAGGAGGACTCACCAGACTTTCACTAAAGGCTGACGGAGGAAAACCTCCGGTTCCTTCTACTCCAATGACGGTTATGGGAAAAGTATCCATCAATGACAGGCCGGCACCACCGGGTTCACTCATTACTGCAGATGGAAGCGGAGTCCAGGTGGGTATCGACAACAATCCGGTTCAGGTAAATAAACCTGGAATATATGGTGATACGGTAAAAATGACAATCCAGGGTGACATACCTCCAGGATCCCCGATTTCTTTCACCATCTATGATGCTGAAACCGGTCAGGAACAGGTTGCTGAAGTTTTAGACCCTGCCACCGGAGAATGGAAGAAATCATACCCATTCACTGAAGGATGTGATATCATTCTGGATCTCCGGTCGACCGGTATCATTCCAATGGCAGTTAACTCATCCTAACCACACCTCTTTTCTTTACTTACCTAATTACCTGATTTTTTGATATCTGACATGCAAATGTCGAAAAACATTTTCAATATGTAATACTAACTTTACTTTGTAGATTCAACTACAAATCATTCCGGTATTACAGCATTATCGTCGAATATCAGGTGAATATATGAACGAAGAGATCCTCGCGCTTACAAATGAAGCTAAACAGTACGCAGACCTCCTCAACCCACTTCGTGACGAAATTTCCAGGGTTATCGTAGGGCAGCGGGAAATTGTAGATCGTCTCGTGATATCATTATTAGCAGATGGTCACGTCCTCCTTGAAGGAGTACCGGGTATCGCGAAGACACTTTTGATAAAAACACTGGCACAGGGCATCGATGCATCCTTCTCCAGAATCCAGTTCACTCCTGATCTGCTCCCCGCCGATATCACCGGTACAAAAATATTCAACCAGCAGACTGTCTCATTCACGACCGTCAAAGGGCCAATATTCAGCCAGTTTGTGCTTGCTGATGAGATCAACCGGGCCCCGCCAAAAGTTCAGTCAGCTCTTCTTGAAGCAATGCAGGAGAGACAGGTTACTATTCAGGGTGAGACCTACCCGCTTCCATCTCCTTTCTTTGTACTTGCAACTGAGAATCCTATCGAGCATGAAGGAACGTATCCTCTACCTGAAGCTCAGATGGATCGGTTCATGTTCAAGATTATCATGGGGTATCCATCCCGCACTGAAGAACTGACAATTTTGGATAGATTTACCGAAGGAGTAAAAATAACTCCAAAGCCAGTCATTACGGCAGATACCATCCTGACATTACAACAATTCCTTCCCCGGATTTATGCTGATATAGAGATCAAGAATTATGTAACCTCAATCGTCGACGCTACCCGGAATTCTTCACGATACGGACTCGAACTTGGTGATTATATCGCGTACGGGGCATCACCAAGGGCAACTATCTTTCTGGTACTCGGTGCCAAGGCGCATGCTATGCTGCGGGGACGTGGATATGTAGTTCCCGAGGATGTTAAGGCTATTGCGGGAGAGGTATTGCGGCACCGCATTATTCTCACATATCAGGCAGAAGCAGACGGAATAACTACTGATTCTGTCATTTACCAGATACTTCAGCGTGTACCGGTTCCCTGAGGAGGTCAGAAGAGATGCCAGCATGGGAAGACCCTGTAGAACTAGTCAGGCTCATCCGCTCGGTTGACATCATCACCCGTGCCAGGGTGACCGGTCAGAAAGCAGGAGTTCATATCTCACTTTTTAAAGGGCAGGGTATTGAATTTTCCGAGATCAGGGAGTATGTCCCTGGTGATGACATCAGGGCGATTGACTGGAAAGTTACTGCCCGGTACGGAATTCCGTATGTCAAGGAATTTACTGAAGAACGTGATCAGACATTCTACTTTGTAATTGACCTCTCAGGATCGCATGCCTTTGGCAGCACAGTAAGCAAGTACCGGATGATGCTCGAGATATGTGCGAGCCTTGTATTTGCCGCGGTCCGATACCATGACCGGGCGGGTCTGTTGATCGTAACCGATCATGTTGAACGGTTTATTCCGGCACGAAGCGGGAGAGCTCATGCAGTCCATCTGATCCATGAAGTGATCAATCATACACCGAAGAGTTCGGGATCTGATCTTCGTCCGGCATGTACCCATATTCTCACCCGGCTTCGCAGAATGGCTTCGGTGATACTGATCTCTGATTTTTATATGCCAGATTTTTCCCGGGAACTGGGACTGCTCAGTCAACATCATGAGGTGTATGCAGTCAGAGTCTCTGATCCCCGTGAGGCTGAACTACCGGATGTCGGATTGATCGAACTGGAAGATGCCGAGACCGGAGAGCAGATCTTGATCGACACCTCTGATGACCTGTTCAGAGATGATTATCGCAAGGCAGTAGTCGAGACTAATACCAAAATCACAGAACTATTCCGGAGAACTCATGTTCCGATGGAACAGGTACGAACAACGGATGACTGGCTTGTTCCCCTCCAGCGCCTTTTCGGTGATAATCCATTTGCAGGAGTGCGATCATGACCGGATTTTATCATCCCGAATGGCTTATTCTGCTCCTGGCACTTCCAACCCTGTATTACTGGTACCTTCGTGAGACTAGACGGAAGAAACAGGAAGCAATGGTCTTCTCACACATCGGATTCATGAAGACCGCTCTTGCAGGAAAAACAGGATCACACCGGCCACGTATGCTGCTTCTCATTGCCCTCGCTGCACTCGGTTGTATCATCATCGGGCTTGCTGATCCTCATATTCCGCTTGAGCAGGCAAAAGAAGGGGTAAACGTCATCCTTGTTATGGATGACTCCGGCAGTATGCAGGCAACCGATTATAAGCCAACACGACTTGAATCTGCAAAAGAATCTGCCGGCCGGTTAATCCGCCAGTTGGATGATAAGGACTATGCAGGGGTTATCACCTTTGAATCCGGAGCTACGAGTGCAGCTTATCTCTCCCCCGATAAAGACCGGGTCTTCACCAAACTAAAAGCCATTGAGCAGAAAAGTGGTGCTACTGCGATTGGAGACGGTCTGGCACTTGCCATCGATATGGCCGAATCAATTCCAAACCGAAAGAAAGTGGTTATACTTCTTTCTGATGGTGTGAACAATGCAGGTGTAATCTCTCCTGATCAGGCGACTCAATTCGCTAAAGACAAGGGGATTCAGGTGTTCACTATTGGCCTTGGATCAGACCAACCGGTAGTACTGGGGTATGACTGGTTCGGTAACGCTCAGTACGCTGATCTGGATGAAGATGCATTGAAAAAGATTGCAACAGAGACTGGTGGAAAATATTACAAATCTGTTGACGATCGCACCCTTTCACAGATTTATGCAAATCTGAACAAAGAGATCAAACGTGAAAAAGAAGAGACCAGTATCAAGGACTGGTTCTTTTTCATCGCGATGATTCTCATCGTTGTGGAAATAGCCCTCAGATATGGAAGAAGGAGGATCATACAATGAAATATGTTATCAGTATCATTCTGATCCTGGCTGCAATAGCAATTACTCCGGCTCTTGCCAGTGATGTTACGCTTAAGACTAGTCAGAGCACCTACACGTTTCCATCAGGAGAAGAAGCCAGGGTCCCCTTTATTGTTGATAGTTCGTTTCAGAAGACCAATGTAGGAACTCTAGCGTATACACTTACAAGAAAGGAGTCACAGGGAGGATTTTCATTCTCTCAGTCCAGCTCACAATCCCAATCCTTTCCTATCAGCCCGGGAAGTTCTCAGAACGCAATAACCCTGAGTTCAGAAGAACCAGCAGAATTTGAAGTTAGTCTGTCCCTTCAATTCCGTGACGATGGTAGGGACTATGTCTCGACACTACCTCCATTTACCGTTGTCTTTACTCCAAACCAGACCTCTCAAAATCAGGGCACTTCAGGATCTTCCCAGCCTTCAGGTGGTCAGGGTTCACCTTTGAGTTCAACCACCAGTGAGGTAAAACAGAATACCCAGGGGCAGAGTCAGGATCCCTTTGCTGAGATGGATCAGCAAATGAACGCAATGCGGCAGCAGAACCAGCAGATAATGCAACAGATGCTCTCAAGTCAGGGCCAGTCTCCAGGTTCTGGTAGTAGATCGCAGCCGCAGAATGCGCAACAGGCATTGCAGAACAATCAGATGAATGCACAGTCATCTACCCTGCAGCGGCAACTGGCACAGGAGACAAGCCAGAACAAACAGGATCAGCAGGAACTTGCCCAGCAGATGAAACAGGATCCCCTCCTGAACCAGATGAATCAGGATCTGAAAAATGCAGGATATGAACAGAAAGATGCCTCACTGACAGCACAGGGAAAAGGATCAGGATCTGTTTCTGCACAATATAATAATGAAAAAGGGCAGTCAGTCTCATTGAAAGGAGAGATCGAGAACGGATCAGTACAACAACTGACTGCAAGTTCAAATGAATCAGTTCCAACTCCATCATCGTTACAGAATGATCCACGATACCAGGCTGCCAAAATGGATCTTCAACAGGCAGGATACAATCAGACCGGTGGCTCACAGGCGCTTACACCAAATGAGACCCGGATAGACGAGCAGTATACTACCCAGGACGGGAAAAACGCAACAATATCCTCAATAATCAGGAATGAAACCGTTGAATCAGTTACTGTTCAGAAGGAGGAAGAGATTCCTCTTGGATGGTACATTGGAATCATCCTGCTCATCCTGCTCATCTGTCTCTGTTCATGGGCAGCGTATCGGTATTACCAGAAACGAAACCTGGTTCCCGGAGAAGAAGTTCAGGAAATTTCCGAACCACTTGACATCAACGAAGCTACCGAAAAGTATCTTATCATGGCTGAAACAGCGGTTAAAGAAGGCCGCATCAAGGATGCATATACAAATTCAGGTCAGGCACTCAGGTTCTTCATCTCTCATACAAAAGGATCAGGGAGTGCGGATACAACCGAAGAGATCCTGACCATTGCCAGGAAAAAAGGAATGGAGATCCGGAGGATTACCCCGATTCTTGAACGGTGTATGATGGTAGAGTATGCCCGTAGCGATGGATCAGCAGAAGAATCACTTGGATTCATCAAGGAGATCAGATCACTAATCATGGATCAGAATCCTGAAGAATCATAATAATACCTTTTTTCCTCAGGTAAACCGTCAGGTATATTACCATTTCAACTGATATCCTTCAGAGCGATAGAATAGCAAGAATCTATAACAATAATCAGGAGATTTTCAAATATTATCAATCCGGTTTACTGGGTACTTAACTGAACTCAGCTTAACCGATATAACTCTTGAGCAGAAATTATTCATCAACGGTCAGCACCGACCATACAAAAAATGTTACAAACGCTGATACCCGGGGTAAGAGGTGAATATGGTACCAATTATTATGTATGGTTTTCAACAGGAGAAGCATAATTCATGGGAGAAGTCAGGGAACTTGTAATCGTTCTAACCATTGCGGTCATCCTCGCATTTGCTGGTTTCTGGGTGAGCGGAGTAGTAAGTTCACTCTTTGAAGGAGATCTGGTTGTCTCTGATTATCAGGTTGCCTGGTCATATGACGGGGCTTTACAGGAATCATACCAGTATTCCGTAAAAGTGGATGATACCTACCGAAGCCTGAACCGATTCTTTCAGGTGCCGGTATCATACGGTACGTCTGATTCTGCTCTGGTAGAACTGATCCAGTCAACTCCTCCTCAGGGAGCACATACATACCTGAAGGATTATTCCGGAGCCGTTCATTTGGACGGCGGGAGTGCAGCAGATAAGCAGTTGATCCAGAAAAATGCAAAAAATAATGAGGCCGGTGCCTTCAAGTCTGATTTTTATCCCACCGGAACCTGGCCAGTCATCTACTCCTGGATCATATCTCCACCGATAGAACGGGGGGCCGATGCCGATCACCTCAATATTGATCTGGCACGAGATCATGTTGCGTACCAGTCAGTCACCATTACCATCCCTGCTGACCTGGTTCTGAAAGTCTACCCACATCCTGCCGGGATGACGGTAACTAAAACCGGAGACTCCTATATCATCTCGGGTAGTGCTGAAGGGGATGTTCAGGTCGGATTTGAACTGGTTCTTGACCGGGGTGCAGGAGACGCGATTCACGGGAGAATCAGCGATCTTGGCTCTGTTCAAATCCAGGATAAAGTTAATGCTGCAAACCCATGGTATGCAGACCTGTTGACTGCTACCCCATACATCTCGTATTTCGGATCCATCATACTGATATGCTCCATCCCGGTGCTGCTTCTCCTGATCTGGTACCGGAGAGGCAGAGAGAAACCATTCACTATTCCTGATCACCTGAGCATGGTACCT
>NZ_JAJRBM010000317.1 GCF_028679455.1 Methanospirillum sp.
ATCACTCATATCTGCGATTTCGCTGACTGACTGACTGACTAATTCTGGCATATGAGCACCATTGAACTGCGAGCGTACTGACAAAGCAACCTGCAGTGAGTTGCTCAGGGTGACCAGATCACGCGGGCTTGCATTTCCATACGATATCCTGCCGGCGATGCGCTCAAGATCAGCATAGCGGTGTAGCATACGTCGCAGATCCTGTCGCAGCACGGTCTCCTGGGTAAAGAACTCAACTGCATCAAGACGCTGATTAATGGCATCAACAGAGCGGAGCGGAGCAGTAATCCAACGCCTCATCAGTCGCCGTCCCATAGGAGTCTGGGTAAGATCGATGGTCCCAACCAGTGTTCCTTCCTCAGTCCGATCACGGATATTGGAGACAACCTCAAGATTCCGAAGGGTGACTGCGTCGAGAACCAGATATTCAGATTGCAGATTTCGTGACAGGGATCTGATATGAGCGAGGGGATCAAACTGTGTCTTCTGCGCATAAGCGAGTGCAGCTCCTGCAGCAGTCACTCCTAAAGGAATGTCTCCACACGCGAGTGAGTCGAGTGAACTCATCATAAACTGCCGGCAGAGGAGATCATTTGCGCCTGCAGGATCGAAGAAGGATACATCCTGTGCTGAGATCAGGGGGACCAGACGGTTCAGAGAGCTCTCAACCCCTTTCCCAGATCCAACCGGTATGATACATTCAGCAGGTCTGAACCTGACCACCTCTGCACGCAGTTCTTCACCATACCCATCAAGAGGGACCTCGGAGATCTGGAAATCACCGGTTGAGATGTCAAGAAATGCTACCCCGATCCGTTTTCGTTTCTGATCAGGCATTGCAGCCATAAGATATCGGGCACCTTCACCGGGTAGAAGGGCCGCATCAATCACCGTTCCGGGTGTTACGACCCTGACAACATCGCGTTTAACGATCCCTTTCGCTTTTTTGGGATCCTCAATCTGCTCGCAGATAGCAACTTTGTATCCCCGGCTTATCATCCGGGATAGATACCCGTCAAGAGCATGGTAGGGGATGCCGGCGAGAGGGATCTCCTGTCCGTCTGGCATACGCCCCCGGGAAGTAAGGGTGATCTCCATCTCCCGTGCACAGATTTCAGCATCTTCACAAAAGGTCTCATAAAAATCACCCATGCGGAAAAAGATGACGCAGTCAGGGTACTGGCGTTTAGCCTCATAGAACTGCTGCATGGCAGGAGTAATCCGGCCCGGCTTTTCGCGCAGGCCAGTTCCAGGTTCTTGCGGGGATGTCATATCTGATGAAAATAATCTCCGTTAAAACCCGAAATTCCTGATAGGTGATCCTTTTTAAAAAAACAGGAAAGAAGAGCAAAACGAAGATTTATCTTTCTATAATTTTAGCCGCAATGGGATAAACAACCTCCCATCAGCCCTTAAGATTTCGAACGATACTGCGAACCCACAGCAATTAGCGTGGTGAATGAAGGGAAGTTAATACCCGATGCAGAGCAGATAATGATAGTATGAAAGTTGCCATTATCGGCGCTTCCGGCTACACCGGGGGGGAGCTCTTCCGGCTCCTGCACACACACCCAAAGGCTGAGGTTGTATGTGCGACATCCCGCCAGTTAGCTGGAAAACCGGTGACCTCCCGGCATCCACATCTCACCGGGTTTACTAATCTGACATTTACAAATCCTGAAATCTCATCCCTTGATGTAGATGTCGCATTCCTTGCAGTTCCACATACTGCTGCAATGGCATACGCACCTTCCATGGTCGAGCAGGGGATCAAGGTTATTGATCTCTCTGCTGACTACCGTCTTTCAAAAGAGGTGTTTGAGAAGGTCTACGGGGTACCGCATACCGCGTATTTCCCGGCTCCATACGGCCTATGTGAACTGCACCGGGAGCAGTGCAAAAATGCAAATTTTATTGCAAATCCAGGCTGTTTTCCAACCGGTGCCACCCTCGCAGCAGCACCGCTCGCGGGTCGTGCTCACACCATCATCTACGACTCCAAGACAGGGGTATCAGGTGCCGGGGATAATGCCTCCGAAACCACTCATTTCCCGAATGTCGGGGACAATCTCACCGCATATAAGTGGACAAGCCACCGACATCTCGCTGAGATGCGACAGGAACTCGGATTCCTGAAATCTGGTGCCAAGGCCTACTTTACTCCGCATCTCCTCCCGGTGAACCGGGGAATTCTGACAACCGCCCATATCCTCCTGAACGAACCACTCGAACAACAGGAAGTTGACCGGCTTTATCATGAATATTATAAAAATGAACCGTTTGTCCGGTATCAGCGTCCATCCCTGAACTCAGTAAGAGGTTCAAACTTCTGTGATCTGATGGTTGAAGCATCAGAAGAGCGGGTTGTGGTTGTATCTGCAATAGATAACCTGGTCAAGGGAGCAAGCGGTCAGGCAATACAGAACATGAACCTCATGTGTGGATTTAAAGAGACTGAGGGGTTATGGAGTCCCGGGATCCTGCCATAAGGAGCTGTAAATATGAAAGTAAAAGAAGCAATGACCCCAAATCCGGTAACCTGCAGTGTTGATGATACCGTATCCTCGATAGGATGAGTGATGCGGTCCAGACGCATCGGGGGTTTACCGGTCATGGATGGAGGAAGACTCGTCGGGATGGTTACCGAGACCGATCTCCTCAAACTACTGATGACAAAAGGCCCATCGGATGACCTCTGGCTGCCATCACCGTTAGAGGTTATTGAAATCCCGATACGGGAGTTCATCAACTGGGAACGGACGAAAGAAGCACTCACTGATATCGGGAGTAAAAAGGTAGGAGCAATCATGAGCAGCCCCGCAATTGTCATCACTCCGGAGGATGACATCGAGGCGGCAGCGTCCCTGATGTTTCAGAAGAAGATTGATCGGCTCGCGGTGGTAAGTGAGGGAACTCTGATGGGAATCATCACCAGGCAGGATATTGTGTGGGCAGTTTCCGGGGGAAAGGGAGAGTAATTCCATGCATGAGATGCAATCGATCTGTGCAGTAGAAGGGGTTACCGCAACAGGTATTAAAGAAGGGAAGTTCGGGCTTGCGCTGATCAGAGCAGAAGGCACTGCTGCTGCAGCCTTCACCAAAAACATTGCCCGGGCTGCTCCGATCATCATGATGCAGGAGCGGATAAAGAAGGGACGACTTGGAGCAACGATCACCAACAGCGGATGTGCCAATGCACTGACCGGGCAGCGGGGAATCACAGATGCTGAAGAGATGGCTGCAATTGCAGCAAACGAACTTTCACTAGATCCTCTCGAGGTAGGAGTTGCCAGTACCGGTGTCATCAGCAGATACCTGAATATTCCACTCATCAGGGATCAGTGTCACCGGATTGCTCCGCTCCTTGATCACAACCCTGCAGCAGAAATTGCTGCAGCAAAGGCAATTATGACCACCGACCTTGTAGAAAAACATGCCCTCGTGAAGCGTGAAGGGTTTACTATCGGGGGTATCTGTAAAGGGTCGGGAATGATTGCCCCGAATATGGGCACCATGCTTGGGTATGTGTACACTGATGCCGAGATCAGTGCACCAGATCTGCAGGAGGCTCTGAAAACAGCGGTTAGACGGAGTTTCAATCGTGTTGTGGTAGATGGGGACACCAGCACCAATGATGTCGTGTTCTGTACTGCAACCGGTTCTGCCGGAAAGGTACCGCTTGCGGAATTTACTACCGCACTGGAACAATGCTGTGTCAGCCTGGGACGTAAGATCGCCTGTGACGGTGAAGGGGCAACCAAACTCATTGAGGTAATTGTCCGGGGAGCCCGCAGTGAGGATGAAGCAGATCTGGTTGCCAGAACGGTTGTTTCTTCGCCACTGGTCAAGACCGCAATATATGGAGAGGATCCAAACTGGGGACGAATCGTTGCTGCAGCAGGGCGTTCAGGTGCTGAGTTCGATCCCGAACAGGTCTCATGCTGGATTTCAGGATCAGGCCTGAAGGCAGCGGTGTGTGAGCAGGGGATTTTGAGTGAGGATCTGAAGACCGCAAAAGCAGCACTCGGCAGCCGTGAGGTGCAGATAGAACTGGATCTTGCTGCAGGAGACGGGAAAGCAGTTGCCTGGGGATGTGACCTGACCGAGAAGTATGTTGAGATCAACGGGAAGTACACAACATGAAGCGTGAAGACGTTTTGATGGAGGCACTGCCCTATATTCGCAAGTTCCATGGCAAGACCATGGTGATCAAACTCGGTGGTCATGCGATGGTTGAAGGGGAGATCCTTGACACCGTGGTCAGTGACGTGGTTCTGCTCCAGTTAGTTGGGATCAAAGTGATTCTGGTTCATGGGGGAGGTCCCGAGATCACCGAAAAGATGAAAGCCCTCGGGAAAGAACCCAAATTTGTCGGCGGCCTCAGGATTACTGATGATGAAACCCTTGAAGTCGCCCAGATGGTGCTCGTGGGCAAGATCAACACCAACATCGTCTCTCTGATCTCAAAAGCCGGAGGGAAAGCAATCGGAATCTCGGGTAATGATGCGAACCTGATCATCGCCCGCAAGATGGATCGGCAGGTAGTACGGGTGAACAATCAGGAACAGGAGGTTGATCTCGGACATGTGGGAGACATCGAGGAGATCCATCCTGAGATTCTCAATACCCTGCTCGATAACGGATACATTCCGGTCATAGCCCCGCTTGCTATCGATCGGGCCGGCAACGACCTCAATATTAATGCTGATACCGCTGCCGGAGAGATCGCCATTGCACTGAAAGCGTATAAATTCATCAGCATGACGGACGTTGATGGTATCATGGACAAGGAACGCACGAAGGTATTCCGTCAGATAACTAAATCTGATGCTGAACAGTTGATCACCACCGGAGTGGTTTCAGAGGGGATGATTCCCAAGGTGATGGCAGTCCTTCATGCTATTCAGGACGGGGTCGCTTTCTCACACATCATTAACGGAAACATCAGCCATAATCTCATCCTTGAACTCTTCACTGCCGAGGGGGTAGGGACAATGCTCACCATGAAGGAGGGTAGCGTCTGATGGATATTCAGCAGACCAGTCAACATTCTCACAAGATCCTTGTTACTGCTCTGACAGGTCTGCTCATGGTACTGCTGATATTCACCGGACCTGCCTCGGCAGGAGTCTTCCTGCAGAATGGAAGCGATGTTTCCGGGGATCAACCAATCACGACGATTCTCTCTGATCCGAACCTTACCCCCGGTGATTACTCAATAGTATTTTTCTATAACACCCATTGTGGAGCCTGCCATCTGGCGATGACATACCTCAATGAGTATAATGCTGCTCATCCTGAGATCACGATCACATCATATGATCTCTTCAACAGCAGTGAAGGCAAGGCTTTGTTTGAACAGTATAAGGAATCATACCACCGCCAGTATGTATCAGTCCCCTCGTTATTCATCGGGAATGCAGGACTTGAGGGCGAATCCGCTATCAGAGAGAATTTCGAGGAACTGGTAGCATGGCATGAAAAATCCAAAGGGGACAACCTCACAAACCTGCAGACCAACTCCGGGAAAACGTGGCAGAAAAACCACCGAACCGTTATCAGCATCCCACTGGTTCTCATTGCGGGACTGGTGGATGGGATCAATCCCTGTGCATCAGCAGTCCTGATCTTTCTCCTTATCCTGTTGATGTCGATCAGACAACGGCAGCGAATATTGCTGGCAGGAATCGTTTTTGCTAGTGCCGTTTACTTCATGTATTTTATCTCAGGAACGGGAATTTACAGGGTTACCGATATTGCAGGGGTACTGAACGGATACTCCCTCATTGTTGGCATTATTGCAGTGGTTGCAGGCATGATCCTGATATGGAAGGGGATTGAAGCATCACGCAACGGAGAAATCCAGTCCCCTGATCCGAAAAATGAGAAAATACTCAAACAGATAACAGAGATGACCATCCCGCTCTCTTTCGTTCTGGGGCTGGTTATCAGCGTGCTTGAACTCTCCTGTACCGGAGGTATATACTGGTCGATTCAGGATATGATATCATTCCGGGTGAATATCACGCAGGGTCTTTTCTATCTGTTCCTTTACAATCTTGTTTTTATCGTGCCGCTTCTCATCATCACCCTGCTGGTATACTGGTGGGTTCCTACCAGGGATACCGAACCGGAATCAAACGGAGAGATGTTTAAAAATAAAATATTTTTAGGATTACTTCTTCTGGTTTTCGCTTTCCTTACACTGTCAGGAGTAGTGTGAGAGTTCGAAGACAGGATTACTGAACCCTTCTCTTTTTATCCTGAAGTTCTTCACTCATCCGGATCAGCATGGAGAAGATCTTTCGTACCGAATCCGGATCAAGACCAGACCTTTCAGCCTCTTGGGTAACATGAGCGAGAACCGCTTCAACCCGATCCGGAACACGGGTGGGAATGCCGGTAGATGACTTTTCTTCTGCAATTTTTAGGGCTATATCCATCCGCGCCCTGATCAGTCTGATAATCTCAAGATCAACCGACTCGATCTCCTCCCTGAGTTCTTCAAGTGTCATTTCTTAAGTACAGGTATCTGTCGACCAGAAATAAGAACATGGGATCTGATGGAGCAGAAGTCTCAGGTGTAATTCAATGGTTCTGATTTTTATCGGCTGGTGATAAATCTCTTAATCATATGCATATCTGGGAACAAATACCAGAGCGGGAGCGACGCGATCTGCTGATCGCATGGCTTGCCCTTTCAGCAGCATTCACCGTAGCCAGTATAGGAACAAGCAGACTCGTGCCAACCCTGATCCTTGAGATGTTCCTGATTTCCATGGTTACGGCAGGAGTTGCTTTCATCATCCATGAGATGGCCCACAAGTTCACCGCGATGAAATTCGGGTACTGGGCAGAATTTCAGATGAATCCCACCATGCTCGTGGTTGCAGTCGCAGTTGCCGCAGTTGCCAAGGTTGTGTTTGCCGCTCCGGGTGCAACCATGATCTACGGAACCCATATCTCAGAAGAGGAAAACGGAAAGATATCACTGGCAGGGCCACTCAGTAATCTTCTTCTGCTCATCCCTTTTGCCCTTATACTGGGTGCCGGGCTGGGAACAGGGATCTTTGAACTTGCACTGGTGGGGATTATGGGTGTTCGAATCAACGCAATGATTGCCGCGTTTAACCTTCTGCCACTCGGCCCTCTGGACGGGGCAAAGATCTTACCCTGGAATACCCCGGTATACATTGCCACGGTTCTTATCGCATTCGCAATCCTCTTTGCATCTCTGAATTATAACATCTCGGGACCATTTTTTTCTTAATTTTTTCAGGACATTTCGCTACAACCCCTGCTTCCTGATATCAGGAGGTCGGTTAATAATCCTGCATCACCCACCATCAGATATGAAAGTGGTTGCATTCTCAGGGAGCCCTCGGAAAGAGGGGAACAGCGAGCGGATGATCAGACGGGTCTTTGATATTCTCGAAGAGGAAGGAATTCAGACCGAAATGGTACGAATCGGCGGCAGATTGTTGCAGGGATGTACAGCTTGCAATACCTGTTTTAAGAACAGGGATGAATCATGTTCCCTCCCACCCGATGGTCTGAATGAGTATATCAGAAAAATAGTGGAGGCCGACGGCATCATTCTTGCATCTCCCACGTATTTTTCAGATGTGACCGCCGAAATGAAGGCTTTTCTTGACCGATGTGGGATGGTCGGAAAGGCCAACGGAGACCTATTCCAGCGAAAGGTTGGAGTGGCTATCGTTTCAGTGCGTAGGGGTGGTGCCATCCATGCTCTTGATACCATCAACCACTTCTTCCTCACCTCCCAGATGATTATACCAGGGTCAAGTTACTGGAATATCGGACTCGGAGGGGCTGTGGGGGAGGTAGAAGAAGATGACGAGGGAATGGCTACTATGGAACTTCTGGGCCACAACATGGCATGGCTTCTCAGAAAGATACAGGAATAACAGAACCCTTTTTGTATTTTCCAAAAAAGCCGGCAGTGATATCACCAGTGGAAACAAAGGATGAGGAGGAGACCGCCATGGTTCTGGAAGAAGAGATCTATTTTTCATCACAGGATATAGCCAAAGAATTTGTTAAACTGCTGAAAGATCTCGGGATTTCAACCCAGATGAGACAGAAGTTTTCACTTGACATCAGACTGATGCTGAGTGGAACCTATACCAACCTCACCACCATGTTTGAAAGTCTCATCACTGCTGATGACGCCACTGAGGAAGAGGTTGAATTATTCACCCAGACCCGGGATCATCTGAAATCACAGCGGGATGTAATATCACAGGCATTTCAGAGATACAATATCGGGGACAGGGTGGGATCAGGCGTGATGGATCTTATCACCGGAGACCGTACGCTTGAAGGAGATGAGAGCGAGGATGCACTTGAGGCAATCATTGAAGAAGTGTACCTGACCCGGTTGCTTCACCTCAATGAACTCCTCGAAGTGGGAGAAAACGGCCTGACGCTCTCGAAAAAGATTGAGCCCGATGCCGCTGTCCTGACGATTTTTGCAGATGAGATCCCGGCTATCATGGATGAAGTGTTAGAAAAATTCCAGATCCAGAGCATTATTACTGCGGGAGATGATGGGGAATGGCATGTATCAATCGGACCTGAATTCGTCTTTCTTGATGACCTCACCAGCATAGGGGAGTTCCTCGAAGAATACGAGATCGACGAAGAAGAAGGGGCAGCATTCTTCCCAAGAATTCAGATAAAACATCTCCTCGTGTCAGAGATCCTTGGTATGATCAAGGACGGGGGAAAAGTATCACGCGAAGACATCATTGGAGAGTTTGCAGATCGTGATATTGAAACGCATGAAGATGAGTCACAGATAGCGCTCCATTTGAGTGCAGGTTACATTGGTGCGGTTCTTGATGATCTCAAAAAAGCAGGTATTCTTAAAGGGAAGGATCAAAAACTGCGAATCGCAGTCTGAACCTGCTTTATTTTTTCTGTGATCTCCAGTCACCAGTAAGAAGGTGCTGGGGATTAAAAAGAGCGGTTAAACGGAACACAATATTATGTGAACGCTCTTCATCAATGATGGTCTGAATGAGATCTTCAAAATCGATCCAGACCACCTCATCATCTCCGGCCACATATTTTCTGCTCGACTGACCCAGAAATCCGGCAAGGGAGAACGAGAAGAATCCGATCATAAAGTTATTCTCTACATGAATACCGGTGCGATCCAGCCACGATACCCGATCTGTCGACACTTCCATGATCCCGTACACCTCATCGACAACCATCCCAAACCGGGTAGATGCTGCATTCTCCGGAACAAAGACGATCACTTTCTTCTTCGTGCTGCCTCCGGATAACGGGATGATCAACCTGATATCGATAACCTTGACTACTTCACTGCGCAGATTAAAGATACCGGGAATGTAATCCGGAGCGTTGGGAAGAGGGATCTTCTGTTGATCGTGTACGATCTCTCTGATGAAAGATACATCTGCTGCATAGGTCCCTTCTCCCAGAGAGAAGAGAAGCAGCCGATGCATCTGAACCGTTGTATCCATATCCATATTCATGGTATCTGATGTTCCGGTCGAATGAGAAACGCCACCGGAACCTTGAATACTGTCATCTTTGTTATTAAGTCGGATAGACTTTTGGATACCTGCATCGTACCACCCAAACGTACAGGTTTGAAAGAGACTGATACAATTTACATCAAAAGTACCAGAACAGCGGGATCTGATGGAAAGATATCAATACCGGTGAGATACACAGATTTTATCACATGTCTCTGTCCGGACGACAAGGGGTGCAGATACAGGAACTCCTCACACTCGTGGAGATACAACTGGGACGAGATCATTACCTGATTGATAGCGACATCATTGACAAGTTTATCCTTCCCCTTCAGGCAGTCGGAGTGTACGATGCTCCCCCATATATTGAAGGGATGGTAGAATGGAAGCAGGAGATGATCCCGGCAATCAATATTACTCCACTTCTCGGGATGGATAGAATTACCGGATCAAAGCGACAACGAACCATGATCATCCCGGCCGGAAAGGTTACCGATACCGCAATGGCCGTATCAGTGGATGAAGTGTACCTGATCAGAAAAGTACTCCCTGCAGAGGTCATGCCGGTGGATATTTCAGCCTGTCATGGAATTGAGGACTACGTGAAGGGGATTGTAAGGATACAGGATGAACATGAGGGTTCAGAACAGATGGTCCTGTTGTATCTGAACCTGGAGAAGATGCTTCGTGAACTGCTGAAGGGAAAAGTTGCCCGCCCTACACCCGGCTTTTATGTCTGGAGATGGGATGGATCAGGTACCCCTTCATCATAGTATCGGTCCCGATCACGGTATACAGGCTTATCCTTTTTTTCAGCCGGAGCGTATGTATATGGCATGGTGTGGTCAGCACTCACGCTCGATACCTGGCTTTCCCGTCAACAGGCAACACTCACCGGGGTAACCGGTGCAGCGCAGAATATTATCAATGAGGTAGCCGAACGTGGAGATGCTGCACTTCATGATCTCAGTGAACGGTTCGACAAGGTAAGTCTGGATCATCTTCGGGTTTCAGCGGATGAGATCGATACTGCCTATGAGACTGTGGATCCCGAGATCATCGAAGCACTCACTGAAGCATACGCACGGATTAGTTCATTTCATGAACTGCAGCGGCAGAAGGATCTCTGGCTTGCTGGCAGTGAAGATGATGGGATTACCCTAGGAGTGAAAACAACATCGCTGGAGCGAATCGGGATGTATGTACCGGGGGGCCGCGCAGCATATCCATCAACCGTGCTCATGTGTGCAGTGCCGGCTCAGGTTGCCGGTGTTCAGGAGATTATCTGCTGTACACCCCCGCCTGCAAATCCGCTGACTCTAATTGCCGCAGATATCGCCGGAGTGACCGAGATCTATACCGTAGGAGGAGCTCAGGCCATTGCAGCAATGGCTCTTGGAACCCAGTCCATTAATAAAGTTCAGAAGATCGTCGGTCCTGGAAATGCCTACGTAACTGCTGCAAAGATGATACTCAGAGGGAAGGTAGAGATTGATTTCCCGGCAGGGCCATCAGAGATCGCAATTATCGCGGATCATACGGCACGTCCTGACTTTATCGCAGCTGATATTCTGGCTCAGTCAGAACATGATCCCCAGGCTGCATCAGTACTGATCTCAACGGATCCAAAGATGCCGGGACAGGTAGGGGACTGGATCGAGCGACTGCTCACCGAAGCTCCACGACATGAAATAATAAGGCAGGCACTCGGACAGTCCGGGTATCTGGTGGTAGACAGTATCGCTGAGGCCATCAACGTATCAGACCGGATAGCACCAGAGCACCTCTCAATTCAGGTACAGGATCCGCTTCCGGTACTTCAGAAGATCAGAAACGCAGGATCCATTTTTGTCGGGCAGTATGCACCGGTTGCCTGTGGGGATTACGCATCAGGTACCAATCATGTGCTGCCAACAGCAGGAAATGCCCAGCTTTATTCGGGACTCAATGTCTCACATTTTACCAAGACCGCAACCGTTCAGATCATCACCCGCGAGGGAATCGAGAGCATTGGTGATGTGGTGGAACGTCTGGCCACTGCTGAAGGATTGCATGCTCATGCAGCATCCACCCGTATCAGAAGAGAACACTGACCTGATCAGAACCTGATCTCCATCACTGCCTTTTCTTCTTCAGATAACAGCTCCTGCAGGTCCAAAGGGTTGGTCTGGTATACGATCATGGGATCGTACTCAGGATACAGATCGCATTTGTCAAGGACATCAACAAATTCTTTCAGAAAAAGCCGGGGGATAATATCTATCCTGCCACCAAAGGCCGTACTCACCCGGTTCACCATGGTCCTGATAAACCGGTGAGAGATCCGGCCCCGATCAACTTCACCGTATGCTTCTTCATAAATAATCGCTATCCGCTGGGCGACCTCTTCAAGTCGATCAGGGCTGAAGGGCTTGAGGAGGATCTGCGGCTGACGAGGATTGGGAAATTCGCTAACAATCGGGGTCTGACCGATTCGATCATAGAGCGGGGTGATAGGACGCATTCCCCGTGGCCCGTCATAGAGCATTGGAGTTCCGGCACAGAGAAGATACCAGCGGGGAAGCAGACCACCATCAATTGCATCAATGATCCTCACCAGATTCTGGAACCCACGTTCACGAAGGTTACGGGCAAAGGTCTGGGTGATCTCAAGTTCATCAATAGCAACCACACATCCCTGATAACCTGCACCAGTCACAAAAATCGGAAGCGCCTCGAGTAGGGCAAAAATGGATGAATCACCGATGTCTCCGCGAATTCCTGCCTTCTGTCTGAGATCTCTTCCGATATTGGGATCCCCACAGAGCCACCCGATGGCAGCCTGGGAAGTTCTGAAATCGGCAGCATTGTTCGCCTGATAATAGGTTCTGATCACCGCTGCTACCGGAGCATTGAGCAGACTGATCTCGGAAAGAGCTGATTCAACCTCCCTGATTGTCAGTTCTTCCAGACGATCAGCAGGCACAGGCACCCCTTCCCTTGCACTGACACGCTGTTCTATCGCATACAACCAAGCATCGATGATCGATCTGAACGCCTGCTGTTCCCCTCCAGCGTATAAAGAGGTTGCAATCTGGGCATACAGAGACCGGAGCCGGTGAAGCGGAGAGACCGGGGAAATTGCCACATGGGCAGTGACAAACCCTTTTTTTCTGGCAATCTCCAGAGTACGGGCGATGAGAAACGTTTTCCCGCTTCCATACTCCCCTCTGATAAATTTGATGTCTGCCCCACCCCGCGAGACCAGATCAAGTTGATCAGCGATCACCTCCTCTTCGACGGAGAGACCAACCGCAAACCTGCCCAGCCCCTGGGCAGGCACTGTCCCTCGCCGGAGTGCATTAATGATCCCGATACTCTCCAGAACCGATGCATCTGAACGATCAGGGGCCGGCATACCGGTACACCTCCCCGAATTCTGTATATCCATCCTTCTCTGCAAGATGGATACCCTGCTCCTCTGATTTTCGCATAATCCTGTTCATCAGCCCGGCCACACGGCGGGTTCCTGCCACTTTCCTCAGGTCCATCTCGTTACAAATCCGGTGTTTTTTCAGGTACTCAATTACGGCTTCTTCTCCAGGATCAAGCCATGAAAGAGAGAACTCATCTGCAACCTTCTCCGGACCCTGCCGTTTCTCTGCTGAACACAACGGAAGCGGGATGTAATCAGGAAGGACCTGAGATTTACATGCAACGAGGAGGGCAAAGAGTGATTCGGTCAGATCCACGGAATCTACCGGGGTGATAGCAAGTCCTGCAAGGGAGTGTTCCAGTGCTTTGTCTGGATTTCCATGCTTTAGATCGTATTCGGCTGCGCGCGAGAGACTGCGTGCATAGAGTTCACGCCCATGTTGAGAGAGGAGGGGGAGTGAGATGCCAAACCGTGTGTTCACTGAAGTAATCAGATCAGGATCACAGTCAGGCAATGCCAGAATACCATCAACAACTGCTTCAAGATCCCGGATCTTCCTGACAGTCTTCAGGACATACCAAAGGATCTTCTTCTGCTCTCGATTTTCCCCCGATCGCCCAAGAAATGCTGCGTACGCAAGACCTGATGTAGTCAGGTCAGATCTGAAAGCCTGTAGAAAAAGACGCTTTGCCTGATCAGATCTTCTTAATTTTTCGCACCAGGAGGCAATACAAAGGAGCAGAACAACGGGAAGTTCCGGCCTGATGAAGGTGAGTACCTGATCAAGTGCAGTTTCAGGCCCATGAACACGTATCAAAAGGTCACGGTAAGAAGAGAACCAAACAGGAAGATCAGACAACTCTTTCAGATCATCTGCAAAGAGAATCCCCTGATACAATGCAATCGCCTGATCCGAACCCGACACGATCTCCAAAAGAGGAGCACCCTGTATGCGGTACTCGGGGTGATCACTCATTGCAAGCCAGGTTGACCAAACACCAAGTGCTTCACGGAACTTCCCCCGTGATGAGAGAAATCGAACATATTGAGAGGCAATAGTCGTAGAAGGATTAGATTTTAAGTGCCTAAGAAATGCCTGATCTGCTTTATCGGGATTAATCCGGATCAATGCATCAAGATAGCATCCCATGAGATCAGGATTCTGCAGAGTACCCAAGGATGACTCGATCGCGTCAACCAGGTCCTGATACCTACCTGATGCCAAAAGCAGATCAAGATATACCCGGAAGCAACCAGCAGGGGATCCTTTCTGATGATATATCGCAATCCCTTCATTACTCCCGCCAAGAACGTCATAGCATCGCATGAGGTCCCTGAGATCGGTCTGATCATCAGTGAGCAAAACGAGCCTTCTAAACAATCCTAATGCAGCACGATGATCCCCGGAATCGGTCAGATACCGGGCATACCTTCTGATTCCTTCCGGTTGCTCCGGGGCCAGTTGTACTGCTTCTGCAAACTCAGCACGTGCCCGATCATCTCCTTTCTGTTCCAGAACTTTTCCAAGATATAAACAGACTTCTGCAGAATCCGGGACTTTCCCTTTAAGATCACGCAGGCAAACTTCTGCTTCGCTGAGGGAACCTATGCTGAACAGACATACTGCTTCGATGATCTGAAGCCTGATATCGATCAGATGAGGAGGAGCAGTTCGAATGATATTCAGGCAGGAAGCGTACTGCTCCTGCTCAAATAACCTGAATGCATACGTCCTGAGGATTTCAGATTCACTCATGAGTGCAGAAACCAAGACGCAGACGAAGAAGGGCAAAGAACATGGAGAATGCATCTGACGTCTGCAATCTGGGATCATCAGTGTGATTCCAGCTAACCGGCACTTCCAGAATTTTTAGTCCGTTTCGCTGTAAATGCCAGAGGAGTTCAACATCAAACTCAAACCCATGAGTACATAAATTGGGCAAAATATGGTCTATCGCATCCTTTTGGAAGACCTTTGCGCCGCACTGTGTGTCATAAAACGGTAGTCCGAAGAGTAGTCTGATGATTAGATTAAAGGTTCTGCTCTGAATACGCCGGGACAGGGGCTGACTGATCCCGATCGCTGAACCTGGCATACGTCGGGAACCAATAATTCCGGCATTATTGCCGATCAGCGATATCAACCGGGTCATCTCTTCATACCCGGTGGAATTATCCGCATCCATGAACCCGATGAGTGGAGAGGTAGCAACTCTGAATCCTTCATAAACTCCACCACCTTTTCCAAGACGGCAGGGAAAGGTCAGACATCTGACCGTAAGATCAGGGTGAGCTGAAGAAAATTGTTGTATTACCTCTGGTGTCCGGTCGGTTCCATCACATACAAAGATAAACTCTGCCTGAGGGTCAGAAAGACTCTCCAGAAGTCTCCCGATCCGCTTCTCTTCATTGTATGCTGGAATAACGATACTATATTTCATCGACCGATGCTTCCCAGCTGGTTCTCCGTCCGTGGTTTTATAGATTCTGGGTAATATGATATCTGATCGAAAAATTAGTTCCTGATCCTGATATATTCGCCTTGGGATAGATGTGCAATCTCATTCACCGCACGATAAATGAAGCTGAGCATCTGGCTAGTTCGGCCTTCCCGTCTTCGCTCAGGACAGTTCCCTCAGCAAAGATGATCTGCCTCCCTTTACGGATAACATTAGATTCTGCAAGAATGGTCTCTCCTGCCCGGACCCCGCGAAGAAAAGTTGTATTACAGGAGATCGTTGCTATCATCTGACCTTCCTCAAGCAGAGTATAAATTGCAAGGGCCATCGCCTCGTCAACAAGAGCAGTATACATACCTCCCTGCAGCCATCCCTCGCCATTGGTCATATCGGGCCTGACTGTCATCTCAAGAGTTGCCCGGCCATCCCCCCACGTTTTGGGAAAAATCCCCATAAGGCAGAAGAACGGATTAGCATGCTGACCTGACTCACTGATAGCATCAAGATATGACATGTACGTACAGCCTTCACCCAGCGCCAAAATTAATCTGGCGATGACCAGGGACTTGTGAAGAAAAAATAGTAATCAGAGTGTAAAAAGGAGATCTCTTCATCAGATACTGAATCCGGAGATCATCAGGTCTTCGGCAGTTTGCTATTAGTGGGATCATAACCAACCTTTTTACTGAGTTTTCTGAGGGGAGGCATGAAGTATATCTTTATCACCGGCGGCGTGATGAGTGGTCTTGGGAAAGGGATCACTGCCGCATCAATAGGACGGCTTTTGAAAAACCGGGGATATAAGGTCACTGCGGTCAAGATTGATCCATACCTGAATATCGATGCGGGGACGATGAATCCTGCCCAGCATGGGGAGGTATATGTTCTCCATGACGGCGGGGAGGTCGACCTTGATCTTGGAAATTATGAGCGGTTCCTTGACATTGAGCTGAACTCATCCCACAATATTACTACCGGGAAGGTCTACCGGCTCGTCATAGATAAAGAGCGGAGAGGGGACTATCTTGGGCAGACCGTTCAGATCATTCCGCATATCACCGATCAGATCAAGGGGTGCATCAGGATTGCAGCTTCAGAGAAGGTCTTCGACGGAAGGGAAGCAGACATCTGTATCGTAGAAGTCGGGGGAACAGTCGGAGACATTGAGAGTATGCCGTTCCTCGAATCAGTGCGACAGATGCGGAGTGAACTCCCGGCAGAAGACCGCGCATTGGTTCATGTCACTCTGATGCCTTCTGACTCAATGGGAGATCTCAAGACAAAGCCTACCCAGCACTCGGTAAAGGCACTTCGGGAACTAGGGCTCTTTACCGATTTCATCGTAGGAAGAAGCGAACGCCCGATCTCAATCAATACCAAGAAAAAGATCTCCTCCCTCTGTGACATTCCCCAACACTCAGTAATCAGCGCCACCACCGCACCGGACATATATCAGGTCCCGATGGAGCTCGAAAAGGAGGGACTCTCCAAGGTACTCTGTCAGCATCTGAAACTGGCAAACGAGACCCTTGATCCTGATTGGTACCGGATCGTAACCAGGGAGTATACTCACCGGGTTACTGTAGGGATCGTGAGCAAGTACGGCAAAGAAGATGTCTATCTCTCAATCAAGGAGGCACTCAAGCATGCAGGGAGGGCACTCTCAACTGAGGTTTCTATCCGGTGGCTTGATGCAGAACGGGTGGATCAGGCTGAGCTCAAAGAGTGTGATGGTATCCTCATCCCCGGCGGATTCGGGGTCAGAGGTATCGAAGGTAAGATCAGTGCGATACAACTTGCACGAGAAGAGAAGATACCGCTGCTTGGACTCTGCCTCGGGTTTCAGTTGTCAGTCGTTGAATATTCCCGGCATGTATTAGGGTGGGTTGATGCCTGCAGCAGCGAATGCAATACCGGTACCGAAGTGATTACCATTCTTCCGGAACAGGATGGTGTTGAGGATTTAGGCGGGACCATGCGTCTTGGAGATTACCCGGTAACAATAAAACCCGGAAGCCTTGCAATGCGTCTGTATGGTGCCGGAGAGATCACCGAGCGTCATCGTCACCGGTATGAAGTGGATCCGACATATATCGGAGAGCTGGAAGCTGCAGGCCTTGTTTTCTCAGGGACCTGGGGAAACAGGATGGAGATTGCCGAGATACCGGGCCATCCATTCTTCCTGGCAACACAGTTCCATCCGGAGTTCAGATCACGCCCGACAAGGCCATCACCACCATTCCTCGGATTTGTTGAAGCTGCACTAAAGATGAAGAAGGGGTCAGAATAATGGTCAAGGTTGAGAAGTTTATTGCTGACGCAATCAGGAAGATCCAGGAGGAGGCCGGAAATGAATACGCGGTTATTGCCCTGTCAGGGGGAGTCGACAGTTCAGTCTGTGCGGAACTTGCATCGCGGGCGATCGGAGAGCGGCTGATTCCGATCTATGTAGATACCGGCCTGATGCGCAAGGGTGAGACCGGAAGAATCAAAGAGATCTTCGGACATCTGGGTGTACGGGTGATCGATGCAGGTGATGAGTTCATCACGGCCCTGGGAGGAGAAGCGGATCCCGAGAAGAAACGCAAGATTATCGGAGAAAAGTTCATCCGGGTCTTCGAGCGGGAGGCAAAGGCAACCGGGGCAAAATTTCTGCTTCAGGGAACGATATATCCTGACTGCATCGAGAGTGAAGGGGGTATTAAAAGTCACCATAACGTGGGTGGCATGCCACTCTCAATGGAATTCAGTAAGGTGATCGAACCGCTCCGCGAACTTTATAAGGACGAAGTCAGGGAGGTTGCTGAAGCACTCGGACTACCTGCGGAGATCGCCCACCGGATGCCATTCCCTGGCCCGGGACTATCGGTCCGGGTTGTTGGTGCAGTGACCCGGGACGCAATCGAGGTTGTCAGGGAGGCTAACGCAATCGTCGAGGACGTTCTGGTGGAGAAGTACCGTCCCTGGCAGTGTCTTGCAGCGCTCGTTGGCCTCGGAACCGGGGTAAAAGGTGACAACCGTCTGTATGGCTGGATCGTAGCAGTGAGGGCAGTGAACTCACGTGACGGGATGACTGCCGATCCGATCGAGATCAGTTGGGAAGACCTGGCAGAGATTCAGGCACGGATCACCTCGACCATCCCGGCAGTATCGCGGGTAGTGTATGACATCACTCCCAAACCACCGGCAACTATCGAATATGAATGAGATGAAATAATGAAATTCGAATCAAATTATCGGGAACTGGAATCACAATACGTTATGCCTGCATTCAGCAGGGAGATCATGATCACAAAAGGATCAGGATGTACCGTCACCGATGCAGACGGAAAGCAGTACCTGGATCTTATTGCAGGGATTGCGGTCTGCAGTACTGGTCACTGCCATCCAAAAGTGGTGAAGGCAATCACTGACCAGGCAGCAGACCTGATCCACTGTTCAAATCTCTTCTATGTGCCACATCAGGGAGCCCTGGCTAAAAAACTGGTTGAGATATCAGGTCTCCCAGGAAAAGCAAAAGCATTCTTCTCCAACTCAGGTGCTGAGGCGATGGAGGGTGCGTTGAAACTTGCCAGAATTAGAACCGGAAAGAAAGAGGTTGTCGCCTGCGAAGGAGGGTTTCACGGTCGGACTATGGGATCCCTTGCCTGTACCCACAAACCAACAATCCGGGATCCGTTCATGCCTCTAGAGCCATGCAGCAAATTCGTCACTTATGGTGATGCTGAAGCATTGAAGGCTGCCATTACTCCTGATACGGCAGCTGTCGTACTCGAACCGATTCAGGGTGAGGGGGGAGTGATCCTTCCACCGGCAGGATATCTGAAACAGGTTCGGAAGATCTGTGATGAAAAAGATGTTCTCCTCATTGTTGACGAGGTCCAGACCGGCATGGGTCGGACCGGACACTGGTTTGCATTTCAGCAGGAGGGTATACTCCCTGACATCATCACCATGGCAAAGGCTATCGCAAGCGGATTTCCGATGGGTGCGATCGTGGCACGGGAAGGTCTGGAATTCGGCAAGTCAGAACACGGGAGCACGTTTGCAGGCGGCCCTATTGCCTGTGCTGCTGCCCTAGCCTCAATCGAGGTAATTGAAGAAGTATTGCCTGATGTTGCTGCAAAAGGGGAGCGGTTCAGGGCGGCGCTTGCAGCCCTCAATCCCCGGGTCAGTGGTCTGATGATAGGAATCACCATTGGGGATACGTGCCCAGATGTCCAGAAGGAGTGTGCTGCACACGGCTTGCTCGTCAATTGTGCGGCACATGGAAACCTCAGACTTGTTCCGCCCCTGACCATCACGAACGCTGAGATTGACCAGGCAGCAGGAATTATCAATGCCGCAGTCAGTAAAGTCACTCGTTCGTGAGATCTACCAGCAGGAGGGGTATGTTTATGCCCGCTCTCCTGAGGAGATAGCAAAGACTTACGGATTTACCCAGGTAGCACGGCTAGCAAGCAACGAGAATCCGTTCGGCCCCTCACCAAAAGCGGTCGCCGCAGTGCAGGAAGCAACCAGAACAATGCACCGGTACCCGGATACCGGATCCGGAGATCTGGTTCATGCACTTAACGAATACCATGGTGACTTCGAGTTTGTCACTGGTGTCGGAATGGACGGGGTGATCGAGACCTGCATCAGGGTATTGGTCAACCCGGGAGAGAAGGTAGCGATATCAGTCCCTACCTTCTCATTCTATGGTCTTGCAGCAAAGGCACAGGGAGCTGAAGTCATCAATATTCCAAGACGCAATGACTTCTCAGTTGATGTGGATGCGTTCATTACCGCTGCAAAGGGGGCAAAGATATCCTTCCTCTGCAGCCCGAACAATCCGACCGGGACCCTTACCAGTCCGGAGGATATCGAACGGATTGCAGATGCACTAGAGGGAGTTCTCTTCCTCGACAATGCATATGTGGAGTTCTCTGATCTGGACTATCGTGACCTGATGCACAGACATGAGAATCTGATCATCGGACGGACGATGTCCAAGGTATTCGGCCTCGCGGGGTGCCGTATCGGATATGCATTCATCCCTTCCTGGTTAAAACCAATCTATGCAACGGCGGCAACCCCGTTTACCGTGAATACCCTCTCTCTGGCTGCAGCAACCGGAGCCTTAACTGACCAGGAATATGTTGAACGTTCCATCAGCCATGTCAGATCCTGGATCCAAAAATTCAGGACCACCTGCAAAATGCCAGTTCTGCCCGGAGGAGCAAACTTCGTGATGATTGATACAGCACCGAAGACCGGTGATGAATGCGCGAAGGCTCTTGCAGAGCGGGGTGTCATCGTTAGATCCTGCCGATCCTTCCCTGGACTTGCTGATCATTACATTAGGGTCTGTGTCGGTGAAGACTGGGAATGTGAACAGTTTCTTACCGAGATCAACCGGTTATGCTGATTGCCCTCACCGGTACACCCGGAACCGGGAAATCAACAGTCTCTGATGAACTGGCAAAAAGAGGTTATCAGGTAATCAGGGCAAATGATACTATCAGCCCGTATATCATCGAAGAAGATGAAGACAGGAAGGCTCATATTATTGATACCGAACGCTGGTGTGAGGAATTTCCTCTTCATGAAGGAATCATCGAAGGACATCTTACCCACCTCCTTCCTGCCACACATATTGTCGTGCTCAGATGCAGACCTGATATCCTGAAGTCACGGCTTCTGGCGAGAGGATATCATGTCGAAAAGGTTTCCGAGAATGTTGAAGCTGAACTTCTAGATGTTGTCCTCATCGAAGCGATGGAAGAGCATACCCCTGAGATGATATATGAGATCGATGCAACCGATATGACAGTTACCGGGGTTGCAGATATGATAGAAGGGATCATAAACGGAGATGTACCCCCCGGACATGGCATGGTAGACTGGCTCGCCGTCTGTACGGATTTATTATGACACTTGACTCATACCGAACCCAGGTTAAACCGATTATCGATCCGATTGTATCAGCATCAGTAAGGATCGGTCTTACTCCTAATTTCTGTACGATCCTTTCCCTGGTCGCTGCAGCGGGAGGTGGGTATGCATTTTTCAGAGGTGATATTCTCTTTGGAACATGCGGAGTGATCCTGAATGCATTTTTTGACGGGCTTGACGGAGCAATAGCCCGGGCTCTGAATAAGCAGGGAGTCAGTGGAGACTTTCTGGATCATACCGTTGACCGGTATGCCGACATCTTCCTCCTTTGTGGAATCTTTGCAGGTCCACTCTGTGCCTGGTGGATCGGTGTGTTGGGTCTGACCGGTGTGCTGATGTCATCATATATGGGGACCCAGGCACAGGCAGTCGGGGTTGGGAGATTTTATGGAGGCCTGCTTGGCAGGGCTGACCGCCTTGTGTTGCTCATCGCAGTGGGCATTATCAGCCTTTTTATCCCGGCAGATATTCTGGGTATCAGTCTTTTTGCATGGCTACTCCTGATCTTCGGAATATTTGGACATGTAACCGCAGCCCAGCGGTTTGCACATGTCTGGAAAAATCTAAAATGATAGTATCGTTAAAAATTATTGGATAAATCCGTCCAGTGCTACATTTGTCAAATCTATTTTTCTAGGAACCTGTCCGAAATTTAGAATCGGGAAAGTAATTCGGGAGTGAGCAGACAAAAAGAAAAGGTTCATGTCCTCAATTATGGATTAGATAAAGTACCGCCAAGGTGCCATTTATCATCAGGTACCACAATACAACTCGATCGCCCTTTCAATGCACTTCAAAGATTCAACCTCATTTCCTATTTTTTTTAAACACATTCCCTTGTTAAATAAGGCGTCAGGATGAAAAGGATCGATCTGAAGAGCCTTCTCATATGAGATTATTGCGTCATCATACCGGTTGAGGTTATCAAAACAGTTTCCAAGTTCAATGAAAACCTGGGGGATACGAGGAGAAATTTGAACAGCCTGATTCAGAACATCTACTGCATGCTGATATTCTCCGTCATCCACCTTTTGGCGTGCTTGTTGGTAGAGATACTCTACTTCAGGAGCAACTCCTTTCATACTGAACCATGTCATTTTTTCCTCCAGCCACAGACTCATGAAAGTGCATCAGTAGCTAATTCAGGAGTCGATTGTGAGTTTAATAAGGATTTGCGCATCATAATCGCCATATTGGTATGGGATTCTAATCTGCATGGCAAACAATTAATAGCCAATTAATAGTAATATCCAGCGAAATAAATGGCAATTCTTGATCGGGATAAAGTGGATAGGATCAAACAATATCTTAGATGGTATCCCAGAGGCCTTACAATATCAGATCTGACGTCAAAAATGAAACTGAACCGAAACCTGGTTGCCAAGTATCTCGATATGCTTCTCATATCAGGGCAGGTGGAAATGCAGGTAATCGGAGCTGCCAAAGTGTTTTTTCTGTCCCATCGGATTCCAATTTCCACAATTCTTGAATTTTCATCAGACTACATTATCGTTATTGATGCAGAACAAAGAGTGATTCAGGTTAATGAACCATTACTGACTAATTTGGAAGAAAAACGGGAAACATTGCTTGGAAAACAGATATATGAAATAAATACCCCTTTTTTCAACAGTCTCCCTCTCCATGAGTTAAATAAAACCGGAGGACTTGTTGATGAAAAAATTTCGGAGATATGTTGTATAATTCATGGTGAAAAAAATCATTTCAGAATAAAACAGGTTCCAACAACGTTTGAAGATGGCGGTCAGGGTGTGACCTATATTATTGAGGACATTACCGATAAGAAGACCTATGAAGAAACCTTACGCATGAGTGAGGCGCGTTACCGGGGTATTGTTGAAGACCAGACAGAATTCATAACGCGGTTTCATCCAGACGGTTCACTAATTTTTTTAAACGAATCATATGCCCGATATCTTGGGGAAAATCCTACAGCACTTCTAGGAAGACATCATATACCAGGGATTATTCAGGACGACAAAGTCATATTGGATCAGGCTCTCCAAACCCTAGAGAGTGAGTATCCAGTAACTTCTATTGAATGCCGGATATCAGAAACATCAGGCAACATTCGCTGGAACCTCTGGACAATTCGGAAATTAGTTAATGATGATACAGGAGCATGTGAATTTCAGGGTGTTGGAAAGGATATCACTGAAAAAAGGGAGGCTGCAGCCAGGATCAACCAATATATTACCCAAATGGAATTTTTCTCCAGAAAATTACAGGAATTCATCGAACTGCCTCCCAATGCAGACATTTACCAAGCAATTGGCGCCGGTCTTGATGATCTCCTCCCCAACACCATCATTGATATTAACGCGTACGATCCAAAATCAAAAAATTTGATCTTAAAGGCAATATATGGTAAACGTGCACAGGAATTCGTCGATCGAACTCGTGTGAATGGTTGTCAGTGGGAGGCCTCGCCTTCATATGATAATGTTCCCGAAGTTTTAAGTTCAGGCAAATTGTTTCATCTCCCGGGGAAACTTCATTACGCCTCGTTTC
>NZ_JAJRBM010000318.1 GCF_028679455.1 Methanospirillum sp.
CAGGGACAAATCTACTGCCGAAGCGGTAACTCTGAGCAGAAGTTTCATCTCAACAATAAGAAAAAATGGAAACAGGGTTATTGAAGCTATTACCTCCGCCTTTGAGAACAATCCATGGATTCCAGCGGAGGATAAAATGAGAACATATGGGCAAGATACGATGTCAATGTCAACCTGTTCTCAGCATGCCTGAATAGTTACATAAATTCATCAATATTACAAGAGACAATGATAGAGAATGAGGCTGAAATTTAGGCTTTCCTTGATTACCGGTGCATAGTCTCAAGAATGATAACTGAGTACATATATCCTGCAATAACCTTCTTCGGGGACATATATGACCAGTTCACCTCCTCATACTATTACTGATGAAAAGAACACCTGGCTGTGCACGGTTTGTGGATTTCAGATACGTGGGATAAAACCTCCAAAGGGATGTCCTAACTGCCATAGTCCATCAGGGGAATTTATCCCAGAACATAAGGAGATCTTCTCATATAACGACGAGCCATTTGACGTGCTACTCATCAACGGAAGTTCTCACCGGGCCGGAAACACCGGGCTGATGACAGATATTGCTGAAGAGATACTTCACGAAAAAAGCGTCTCCTACAAACGGTTCAACCTGAATGAATTTTCTATCGACCATTGTTGGTGTTGTTATGCAGTACGAGCACAGTCCTGCGATTTCCCCTGTCGGAACAGATCAGATGATATGCATACCTTTCACCAGATGCTTCATAAAGCAAAGGCCGTCATCATTGCTTCACCTATCAACTGGAACAGCATGTCAGCCAGACTCAAAATATTTTTGGACCGGACCACCTGTATGCAGAATCTCTACCATCTGAATAAAACCGGCCTTACCGATGGAAAAATAGTCGGGATTTTAGTGAACGGTCATGAAGACGGAGGAATTAAGACTGCCATGGATATTTTTTTGAACTTCCAGCAGATGGGCTTTATTCTCGCTCCATTTGGGATCTCATACCGTACCCATGGTGCTGAATATTCGAGCAATGAAGACCGGAATTTTTTCAAAACCGATCAGTTACTACGCGAACATACCCGTGGGGTTGTTTCAAACGTTGTTGAACTGATGAAGTTGGATCTTGAACATACATTAAAAGGAAGAATAATCCCGGTCTCTGAATGAGACTCTGCTCATCGTATTCAGGTACAAGTTGTCGAATTGAGGTATGAATGATTCGATATGTGTTGATACCCGACAGAAAGAGACGAAAAAGAACGGGAAAAAATATACCTAATTAACAGAATACTACAAACCAGGTCATATTGAGCATTATGAATATAAGGTTCTTTACCATTCTGGTAGTATCGTTATTCCTTCTGATACCTGCCCTCGCTGCTGACAATCCGACTGTCATGGTAACCGGGTATCATATCAGCCCGGATGTTGTTCTTCCGTCAGACCCCGTATCAATCACAATCACCCTTGCCAATACCGCAGAGCAGGCGTCCCGGACCGCATCCACGACCACAGGTGCCGGTGCAGGTGGTTCATTATCAGAATCTCTCACAACGCCGGTAAACGCGTATATCGAATCTGCAACCCTGAAAGCAAAGGATTTCCAGGTCCTGAACGGAGGGTATGAAGATATCGGAGAGATAGGACCAGGCCAGTCTGTCAATCTTACCTTTTTCCTTACCGCACCTGGATCCAGCGGCCTGTACTTCCCTGAAGCATGGATTAGGATCCGGGATTCAGGGAGTGTAAAATACCCGATTCCGGTGAATGTGAACTCTCCATATGCCATCTCAAAGAAACCCTCATTTAAAATAACCAGAGAAGTGCCGGATCAGATCATCCCAGGATCATCATTTAATCTCACCGTTGATCTGGTAAATGAAGGAAGATCTAAAGCACACGACATCTCTGTTCAGATTGAAACACCCGAACATTCGATATCCTCACTCACTCCAGAGCAATATTATATCAGGGAATTAGCACCGGACGAAGCATATCACCTCAACCTCTCATTTGCCACCGACAAAGATATTCCAGTTGGAATTATCCAGTTCCCGCTTGCGATCACCTATCTGACCACAGATAATACCAAATCCGAACAGACATCACAGATCGGGATCAAGATCCAGGGGAAAGGAGAGGTTGGAATATCCAAATACCAGCTCTCACCTGAGCAGATCCAAGTAGGGGACACAATCTCACTCATCGTACGAGTGGAGAATACCGGAACCGATGATGCGAAATCGGTGAGAACATCATTAGATATTCCATTCGAAGGAATAAAAGAGGCGTTTGTGGGAACAATCGAGCCACATAATGATGCTCCTGCCGTATTCACGCTTCGGGCGACCCACTCCGGAGAGATTGCCTATCATCTGAATGTAACCTATACAGACGATTATGGAAAACATACCATATCTGAGCCCCTGTCACTTTCAGTTCGGGAAAAAGACGGGGCAGCAATTATTGTTCTCATATTGGTGATCGTGATCGGGGCAGGGGCTGCTCTTCTCTATAAGAGGCGAATCTCGTCCTGAACTATGACCCGGCAGAAACTCTCGATCGCTTTTTTTCTTGCACTTCGTTCAATACAGAACGGAAACCGGTTCACCCTGTTTCTGACTATCGCTATCATGGCATTGGTTTTTGTGAACCTTGTCTTTCTCCCCTCGATCATATCAGGGGTAATTGTAAATTATAACGCTCAATCTATTGATTATTCGTTTGGAAATCTGGTAATCGAACCAAAGGAAGAAGAGATATACATCAGCAACGTCTCATCACTCACCCACAAGATCGATCAGATACCTCAGATACTTGGAACATCCCCCAGAATTCAGACCGGGGCAACATACAACTATCGGGGTAAAACCCTCTCCGGCGTCCTCGTTGCTCTTGTACCATCCTATGATGAACGGGTCACCAAGACGTACACCAAAATAAAAGATGGAGAATTCTTATCGGATGGAGATGCTGATTCGATCGTCCTTGGCCTGACGCTTGCTGGTAACCAGGATAAAAGGAAAGACAAGTCAGAATCACTTGGCGGACCACAGGTCGGCGATCAGGTACTGGTCACCTTTCAAAATGGTGTCACCAGAAATCTCAAAGTAAAAGGCATCCTCTCATCGGGAGTCTACTCGATTGATCAGTACGGATTTGTTACCCTGAAAGAGATGGAAGAGGTTCTGGGAATTTCTAATAAGGCAACATTAGTACTGGTAAAAACTGTACAGACAGGGAATGAACAGAAAGACAGACTCAATCTTATGGAATACGGAGTCAGGGAACAGATAAAAACCTATGATGAGAAAGCGAGCAGTGCGGTGAAGGATGCAGTGACTGCTTTTGGAATCATCAACGGGATATCAACCGGAGTGAGTCTTGTGATTGCCATGGTGGTGACATTCATCGTGGTCTATATCAATACGATCAACAAGAGAAGGCAGATTGGCATCCTGAAGGCAATAGGCATCCACAAAACCACGATTGTATTCTCGTACCTGTTTCAGGTCCTCTTTATGG
>NZ_JAJRBM010000319.1 GCF_028679455.1 Methanospirillum sp.
CCCCTTCCAGCAGGTTACGGACTGCTAACAGTGCTGCCGGCTCTTCTGACAGGTCCCGGAGTATAAACTGATGGGTAGTAAATCCCTTTGGGCCATGAGATCCGACTCCAAAAAGGATTACCGGTCTTCCAAAGATTCCAAGCGTTTCAAGGTCGAGGTACCGGATTCGATCAGGAAAAAACCCTTCTGAAGCGATAAGCCCGAGTGGATGCGAGGGACCAAGCCTTGTCCTGATTAAATGAGAAGTTCCCGCAGGTCCTGCCTGCAGTACTTCCAGCACATGTGATGCTGCCTGCCTGTATCTATGGTGATGCAGAAGTTCAGGGATTGTTTTACAATCCCGGTGTTTGAGTGATACTGCTGCTTTTGGTCCGATACCTCTCACAAGCCTGAGTTCACGCAGCAATAGGGATGATGACCGATTACGATCTCTGATATCGAGATGACGGGTATTTTGTATACAATAGCAGTTCCCCTCATCGTTTTCCATATCAGTTCCAGGGACCGCCTCTTCAAGACTGACACCCTCATACCTGATGCAGAGATCCCCCAGGTATTGTATACATTTCTCATAGGTTGACTCACCAATAGCCGAGGCATGAAGTCCCATGCGAAATTCATTATCATGAGGAACCACCACAAAATCAGGTGAGGCTGCTATTCGTGCCTGCCATTGCTGACTTACGGTGACGAGGTCTGCTCCCTGCATCTGCGGATACCTCATCGTAAGGGTATATAAACTTAGAAGGGCACAGGGTGAAAGTGATCCTCATATCAACTATACGATTTCAGGCTTTATATTCTCTTTTTGGAGACAATTGAAGGAATTCATGTTTTCGAACTTTTTGTTCTCTTTATGTATCTTCATAGAAGGAATAATGGAATAGTTCAAGTAGCGCTGATACGAAAATTTATTAGTGAGGCTTCAATCAATCTTCTTCAGACTCAACACTCTATATGTAAACAATATCTGGTTATTGACACTGGTTCTTATCATCTTATCCTCCTGCATTCTTATTGCCGGGGGGATTTTTTTCCATCCGATAATTAGTGGGGATGGAAATGAGTACGTGGGAATGACGATCTCATTCTTTAATCATGCCTCTCCGGATTACCTTCCCCTTGATGCAGAATTAAAACAGAAGATCTATAATGCAAATAATGTTCATTTGAATGTAACAAATGGATATCATCCTTCACTCCGGGGAACCCTGGAAGCATCTCACCTCTGGTTCTATTCCCTTTTTGTGCTTCCATTTTTTTATCTGTTTCATAGTTTATCTATTAACGAATTGGCTGCGTTTCAGTTCTTCAATATTTTTTTGCTTATACTTACCATACTGGTAATTTACCGGTATGATCCAGTCATCAAACCAAAACACTTCTGGTACATTGCATTTCTTGTATCCTCACCAGTTCTTTTGTATCTTCATTGGACACATACTGAAGTCTTTTCGTTTTGTTTCGTGTCTTTATCCATTTTTTTTGGTTTTCTTTCAGATAACAGAAATTATTATCTTTCAGTTCTTTGTTCCTCACTTGCCTCCCTCCAGAATCCTCCTATTGCTGTGCTCACCGGTATACTCGTAATCCTGGGTTGGAGAGACCATTCATATAAACTAAAGAATCTCCTCTATCTGCTCCTGATCTCTTCAATCTCCTCTGCTCCGTATCTTTATAGTTTTTACACCTTTCACACCAGCAATCCTCAAATGTATATTGGTGCTGCAAGTCTGGCTTTTATTTCCTGGGACCGGATAGCAGGGCTGTTTATCGATCTAAATTCAGGGATGCTTCCGTATATTCCGGTAATTCTTTTTATTTCAGTAATGATGGTCCCTTATTCTTTATGTATCCGGCATGATTCTCGCATTGCAATAATCTGGGGGATAACGTTGGGGCTGGCAATAGCTAGTACTACAACCCTCAATTGGAATTGTGGAATTATGTACATTTTCCGATATGCGGTATGGATTCTGCCTTTATTGATGGTGATACCTGCACTGTTGTCAGAGTATACTACCCACTATCTGGTAACTTTTCTTCTTGTAATCGCCCTTATTTCAACAGGTTTAATTACGACTGGTTGCCTCCTGGATCATAGGGGCGATAATTATCTGACATTCAATAAATTCTCTAAAGAAGTTATGGTGATTTATCCTGGTTTATATGATCCAAATTATGAGATATTTGGAGAAAGGGTGATATATGATGAGTCCTCTTTTGAAAATGCATTTCCGATGATGGTCACAAATGGCCAGGATATCAGAAAAATACTCACCAATGAACAGAACCTGGATCTTCTTCGTGGGATGAACATTACGATTTCACCACGTGAGTTACATGAGATCACTCTCAATGGAAGGGGGTACATAAACTCAGAGCCAAATCTCTCATTAATTCACACAAAGGAAAATTGTATCCATGTCTTTGGTAAAAATCGTGGTGTTCTCGATATTTTTGATCCTAATATTCAGTATATCGAATATTCATCCGGCTGGGCCAGACAGGTGTTTGAAAATGGTTCATACATCCGATGGATGGAGGGTAATGGAAATCTGGCGATATACACAACTCAGGATGAAGATAAACAGTTGAAATTCCAGGCAAAAAGTAATATAAAAAATCAGAGTCTTGAGTTATATATTGGAGAAATATTTATCCACAAATGGGAGATGAATAATCAGATCTCTGATTATCTGGTTAATATCAGTCTTAAAAAAGGATTTAATGTAATTCAATTATCTGCACCAAATTCTGCAATATCAGGTACCTGGCGAACAATGGAGCGTTATCCAATAATTGGCTTCCAGAATATCTCTCTCTCTTAACCTGATCTCGCAAATAATATTGTTTGGATGTTAGAATTACTTACACTACGAGGTCATCGTTTACACGGTTCTTTTTTCTGGATTCCTCTTACCGCCTCATATCCATTCTGGTAGGCCATCTCAAGGATATCCGGACGCCCGTAAATTCCTCCGGATCCGTCCATATCTTTTGCAAGAATATCAGCACAATAAGAAAATCCAAAGATATTAAATAGCGCCTGCATCATGGGAAAAGTTGTAGCAAATACATCCTCCCGATCCATCCCTGCAGTCGAGAGGAAATACCCGCGGTGAAGTACTTTTTTTTCCGGAGGAAGTGGGTGAGTTTTCAATTTGAAATGACGAACCCAGATATAATGAGCACGATCTATGAATCCCTTCAGTTCAGTTGTAATGCCCATGGTGTATATCGGGGAGGAGACTGCCAGGCAGTCAGCATCGAGCATTCTTTCAAAGACCGGGTGGATCTCATCCTGCATGATACAATCTCCGGTTTTATGACAGGCATTACAGCCCTTGCATGAGGAGTATGATAATTTACTTAAGATTACTTTTTCAGCAACACCACCAGCTTCAGTTGCTCCTTTGAGAAATGTGTCCAAAAGAATTTCTGTGTTGCCATGGCGGTGCGGACTTCCCAGCACCCCGATTACCGTTATCGGTCTGTTCATTTCTGTAGCCGCTCATGAAGGGTAGCGATGATATTCGTGCCCATATTAATAGCATCGTTCCTGGCAGTGGGATGGTTCAGGACTGCTCCTTTTTCATCAATCTCATTAATCATCAGATACGAGATATCACGATCTCTAACTTCAATTACATGAAAAAAACACTTTATCACTGGAATCGCAGCATCAAACACATAATCCCAGTTCTGACCTGCTGAAGAGATAAAAAGACCGAGTCGTTTTCCTTTCCGCTCAGGGGGTACTATCGGGAGTTTCAAAACATACTTTCGTGATCTGAAAACCTGTGCCCGGTCAATGAGAGCCTTCACCTGTGAACAGACACTCATACAATAGATCGGTGATGATACGATGATGCAATCAGCTTCGATGATTTGATCATGTATCTGATCCATCCCATCTCTGATTACACACTGGTTTAATTTCTCACAGGCATTGCACCCTTTGCAGGGTCTGATATCAGCATCGTTGAGGACAACTTTTTGAACGGTTACATCAGGTTCATTTTCGAGTGATGAGAGAACACAGTCAAGGAGTTGTTCAGAATTGCCATGCCTTCGTGGACCTCCGGCAATGGCAAGAACCCTGATGCTCATATGATGCAATATTGGTGCTTTTCAGATAAAAGAAGAAGGTTCAGAGTTTTCTGAAGCAGAGATAAAAGTCCTTGTATTCATACCCCTCGGTCATTCGTTTTTCGGCTTCAGCAACTGTTTTTGGGGGAGGAACCACAACTTTGTCACCTGGCTGCCAGTTGGCAGGAGTGGCTACCCCCTCTTTATCTGCAGTCTGGAGAGCCTTCACAAGTCTGAGGATCTCCGGGATTGATCTTCCGTTGCTGAGGGGATAATAGATCATTGCCCTGAGAATTCCTTTGTCATCAATGAAGAACACAGTTCTGACTGTGGCAGTACTGCTCTGGCCTGGGTGCACCATCCCATAAAGCGTGGCAACCTTCATGTCAAGATCTGCGATTACCGGGAATGGGATGTCAATTCCCATCTTCTCTTTGATATTTCTGATCCAGGCAATGTGGGAGTGAACGCTATCGATAGAAAGACCAATAAGCTGCGTATTCATCGCTTTAAACTCATCATATGCCTGAGCAAAAGCGACAAATTCAGTAGTACATACCGGGGTAAAATCAGCTGGATGGGAGAAGAGTACTACCCATTTTCCCTGAAGATCGGAAAGAGTAAGGGTCCCCTGAGTGGTTAGTGCTTCAAAGTCTGGTGCAGGTTCTCCCAGAATCGGGAGGCTGATACAGTCGCATTCAAATTCTTCGTCGCAATTCATAATTTTATATCCTCTTCTTCGATGACTATTTCGTTGACATGACCTGTCATACCTTCAATACGTATCGCCTCTGATAACTCCCCTTCATGTGTCAGGTAGACACAGCCGGGACCAGCGATGCAGGGTGTATCGCATCCTGATAACGCATTAGAGTAGTGATGGTAACCTGACTGGTTCGATGCAGGATCATCGGATCAGAGCTGACCGCGATCCGCATTCTGAAATATGAACCTCATCTCCGGATTCAACACTCGTCTCTCTTCACATACACAAACCATTCATATTCCTTTTTTGGCGGGGAGGTTGTCGCACAATTTCGCGGTTCTGTCAGATCAGTTCCTCTAGCGTTTGGGTGGATTCACCGCATCTTCCGGAGTTTTTATGTCACTCCTGATATGAGTTATTGGCAGGCAGTCATACATCTCACATGAGCAGGCTGGACAGTGGCGCAGATCCTGTTCTGCATCAGTCATTTCGTATGTCTTTCCACAATCTACACAGACATATCTTCCAGGGCCGACTTTTTCTCCGGCCTTCACCCGTTTATGTTCGGTCATGGTTCCTCCATACTACTACTTACCATACTGGGTATTGAAGGATTCGGAAGAAAAAAGGTGGAAAATTCAGGTTTAAAGGGAATTTTAAAGAATTTATCCTGTCTTATGGGTTACCGTTCTCCAAGACCGAAACATACTTGTTTAGAAATGGGAGAATATCAGAATATGAAACCGCAGATCGTCGCGCTGCTGGGTAGTCCGCTTCCTGAAGGAAATACGGCTAAATTATTAAAAAAATCGGTATCCGGCGCTGAAGCGGCGGGGTGCGATGTACAGGTAATCCGCGTGACTGAACTCAGTCTTTCAGGATGCATGGAGCATTACTTCTGCAGGGATCATGAGACCTGCATGATGGAAGATGATGTCAGTATGCTCTACCCTGTTTTCAGGGAGATGGACAGTTTGATCATCGCCACTCCGGTTATGACTATGGGGATACCAGGTCATCTGAAATCATTTATTGATCGGTTTCAGGTCTTTTTCTGTGCCAAATACGTCCGAAACGATCGTCTGGTCAGGAAAGAAAAACGGAAGATCCGCCGGACTCTTCTCCTCTCCATATCAGGGATGAATCTTCCTGAGAATTTTGACGGGGTCACCCTCTCAACCCGGTCGTTTTGTGATGTTATCGATTGCCGGTACGATGATGAACTGTTGATCCGGGATATGGATAACAAAGTAGATCTCGACAGGTTCCCGGATCTCCTTGAAACTGCGTACCAAAAAGGGTTCCGACTGGGAGGACTTCTTACCGGGTTATATCAGGATCCGGTATAGTCTTCTTTCTGATTTTCTAGAACTGTCCTCTTTCTTTGAGGGATATCATGCCGGTTTTTGCGACAATGATGTGATCAAGAAGTGGTATACCCAGTATTTCTCCTGCCCTGGCAAGTTGACCGGTAATCTGAATATCCTGGGAACTGGGTTCCAGACTTCCGGAGGGGTGGTTATGTATACAGATGATTGCAGCAGCCCGGTCTGATATTGCATCACAAAAAACTTCCCTGGGGTGCACCAGGCTGTGATTGAGGAGCCCCATGGTGATAGTCCTTGACCGGATCACCTCAGAAGCACCATTCAACGTCACGACCAGGAAGTGCTCCTGTTTTTTAAATTTCAGATCAGTGACCTCAGGGATCTCCAGGATATCTTCCGGACTGGTGATCCGGGTCACTGGTTCGTCTGCTGGTTTTGTATATCTGCGGGCTATCTCGAAACAGGCCAGCAGAACACATGCTTTCGATTGTCCTATCCCCTCGATACTGATGAGTTGATCATATTCTGGCAGGTTTTCTTTGGTTAGCAGACGTGCAACATCTTTAGATATGGCGATAATGTCCCTGTTTGGTGTACCTTTCCCTAAAATCGCAGAAACAAGTTCATAATCTTCAAGAGCTGCTGCCCCTTTGAGGACAATTTTTTCTCTTGGTCGATCATGTACCTCGATATCCCGCATCCGCCTGATACCCATGATATTCCTGTTATCATCCCTTCCATATGGATGTGAGTGGTATGAATCCGTCTCCCTGGATTATTGGGAGTGAATCCCGGGTACGAACATTCGAAGATCAGAACACATTTACCCACACTCGTATTACTGATCGGGTATGTCAACGAAGGATAATTTAAAGGAAGGCTTTGCCGGAGAGTCACAGGCAAATCGCAAATATGCATCATTTTCAGAGAAAGCAGCAGAAGAAGGATTTACCCAGGTGGCAAAACTCTTTCGTGCTGCATCGGAGGCAGAGGCGATTCATGCACGCCGTCATCTGACCGTGTTAGGGATTAGTACAACTGC
>NZ_JAJRBM010000320.1 GCF_028679455.1 Methanospirillum sp.
AACGAATCCGGATCCAATGAGGCAAGATAGACACAGATGAGATCCTCTTCAATAGCAAATCTGATATCTTTGGGTGAAAGTGAGGTATTTAAGGATATAATAAGATTCTTTTCCTCTTCAAAAATCAACCGATCCAATGTGACTGGTATCCGGAGAAATCCGTCAACCTCTGTGATCTTTTTTCGACGACCCATATCCCCTGATCCTTTTTCTATGGGTGGTATGAACACATATGTACATGGTTTGAGATCCATCGTGGCAGCATAGAACAGACGCAGATTCTATATGGGAACCATACTAGTATTGTTAACGGGAACAATTATCTCAAGTAAGGGTCGTTGATCAGAACAGAGGAATGCAAACGGTGCCATTGCGTTATGACAACATCACCAATACAGGATTGGCAACATCATATTATGCCCATGCTATCCGGGCCGGTGTGTATACTTGATACCAACCTGATGGTGAAATATGCAAATCAATCCTTTCTCGCCCTTTTCTCCGATTCTGTATCGGATGTAACCAATCAACCCTTTGATCAGGCATTCTCCTGGACCGGAACACTGAAAAAAATTCCGTATATGTTACCAGGAATACTTGATGGTTCTCTACCTGATGCATCATGCGAATTTTCAGGATCACTGACATCCGAATCACCTGAAAAATTTCTTCTTATTATCACAGGAATCAGATCAGAACTGCCAATCCATGCATCTCCGGTGACCGGTATCCTTCTTTCAGTTGTTGAGAACGCTGCCTTCCAACATCTGCAGGGAGTTAAGCAATCCTGTCGTTCACTTATTAATGTCATTTATGAGGTGACTGCCTTTGATCAGGATGCACACCCGGAACAATTTATCCAGATGGTTGTCAGCAGACTAGGACCGATTATTCAGGTTCCATTCATCTCATTTCTTGAATTCAGTGATGAACAAGGAGATAAGGATCAATTGATCGAGACCGTACTCTGGTCGTTTCGATACGGCTTTATGCTTGGGGAAGAGTGGAGTGACCTGTCATCCCATGAACAGGATGAGATTCACCAGATCAGAAATGTGACCCGTGAGAAAGGACAGATTCTCTATACCCGGGATACTGCACCAGAAGTACTGCGAAGAACCATACTCCAACGTGAAGTTACTGACATTCTGATTATTCCTGCATTATATGAGAAGAGAGTATACGGGTGTTTCATTCTCTGGGGTTCTAATTTAAGATCTGAAACAAATATCAGTGCGTTACAGACTATCGGCCTGATTGTGGGCGCAAAGATGACCAAGGCCAGGGTTCAGGCAGATCTGGAACAGAGCCAGGAGAAGTTCAGGAGTGTAATCGAGTATATCGGAGATTTATATTACCGGACAGATAAAACCGGTGCACTTCTGGAGATCAGTCCCTCCATGGCTACAGTTCTTGGGTATTCTTCCCCTGATCTTCTCATAGGTATGAGTTTTGAGACCCTGCTCAGGTACCCGGATATCTGGCCGTTGTTTCTTTCTGAAGTCCTTCATGAAGACGGAGTCAAGGATTATGAACTGATACTCAAAGGAGCACATGGTAAGATCATCACGGGATCAGTCAGTTGTCGTCTGGTATATACTGAAGGTGGAGAACTCCAGGGTATTGAAGGAGTTATCCGCGACATATCCCGAAGACGCCAGTATGAACAACTGATTCATGAATCTGAGTGGAAGCTTGAACAGGCTCAAAAGATAGCAAAACTCGGAGTCTGGTCATATGATACAGGTACCAGATCATTCAAAGTATCTCCAGAGATTTTTTCCATCCTGGCAATTCCTGCAGAACAGAATCTTATCACTCTTGATGATTTAATTCGGATTGCTTCAGAACCAGACCGGCCATTCATCTCCCGATATTTTGATCAGAATCCAGACAGCAGGGAGGAATTCGGATTTGAATTTAAGATCGACCTCCCCCATGAAAAATTTAAACATATCAGAGTTCGCGGGCAACCCAAGATACGAGGGGGGCTGGTTACCGGATCGTTTGGGATACTCCAGGATATTACCGAACGAAAAGAGGTAGAGAAACACCTGCTCAGATATGCGAACCAGCTCGAACAGAAAACTCTTGAACTTGATGCGATGCGAACGCAACTTCTGGATATGAACCGTGAACTGGATCGCCGGGTAAGGAGCAGAACTACCCAGATTGAAGAACTGCTCAGGCAGAAAGATGAATTCATCATGCAGATTGGCCATGATCTCAAAACTCCACTCACCCCGCTTGTTGCCATCCTTCCATACGTACGAAAAAAAATTACAGATCCTGAGATCTTAGAACTCCTCGATGTTTCAATTGAAGATGTGAAAACGATCAGAAAGATGATCACAACCATTCTTGAGCTTGCCAAGATGAATGCTCTCTATTCCTTATCAGATCTACAGCAGATTAACCTCCATGATATACTGGACCAGATCATATCAGACAATGCCTATCTGATTCATCAGAAGAGTCTCACCGTGAAGAATGAGATACCTGAAGCATACTCGGTCATGATGTCACCGATGCATCTGGAAACTCTGATGGGGAATCTTATCGGAAATTCAGTAAAATACTCATATATTGATGGAACAATCATAATCAGTGCAAGTGAACAGATAGAATCAATTCGAATAAAGATACAGGATTTTGGAATTGGCATCGAAGCTGAAGTACTTCCAAGAATTTTTGATGAATTTTTCAAAGCTGACTCATCCCGGCATGATCGTGATTCACACGGGCTCGGACTCGCGATAGCTCAGCGGATCATAGATATTTATGGCGGGATCATTAGAGCAGAAAGCGAAGGTGTAGGCAAAGGAACTACATTTTCAGTAAATCTGAAGAAGAATCCTCCAGTCAGAAAAAATTCTGAATAGGAGTGAAATGAATATAACAGACATAGTATACATAGGTAGCAATACAGGGTGGTGCCAGTGTCGGGGGTAAAA
>NZ_JAJRBM010000321.1 GCF_028679455.1 Methanospirillum sp.
AAATTACGATATGTTCCATTCGGAATAAAAATCTCAAATGTTGCTCCCTTCCCTGCTTTTCCGGTCTCCCGGATGCTCATTCCGGTAATTGACAAAATCTCATGAATCAGAAACAACCCAAGACCGGTATTTTCTCCAACCCCACGTTCAAAAATCTTTTCTTTCATATCATCTGGAATGCCAATCCCGTTATCTTCCCAGATTATAGTTATCCCTTCATGTTCAGAACGATAGAAAACACGTATCTCCGTTACGGTCTCACCATGTCTGATGGAATTATCGAGAAGGTTGAAAAATACTCTTTCAAGCATTACATCTCCATAAAGTTCCAGTTCGCGAACTTCTGATTTGAATACAATTGCATCCGTTATTGGTAATCGATCCAGAATCAGAGCGATCTTCTGCCACTGGGGTTCAGTAGTACCGATGTCCTGATATATTCGAGTAAATTTTATTTGTGTTTTTATCTGCTTCATCACCGATTCTATTTTGTTACAGGTACCAATCAGATTTGGATCTGTGACCTCATCTTTCGCCAGATACAGGAGGCTTAAAACTATGAGGATCTTATTTCGAATATCATGCCTGGTAATACTCGCCAGCAGATTGAGTTGTTTGTTTGCCTGCTTGAGTGCTTCTACTGCCCGTTTTCGATCAGTAATATCCTGGCTGATAATTTCATGGTAGAGGAGGGTACCATTTTCATCCCTGACCGGTCGTGAACTTAGCATACCCCACATGGTTTCTCCGTTCTTACAACGGAACTGGGCTTCAAAATTTTTCAGATAACCTGTTTTTTGTATAATCTGAGTTGCCTTTTCACCGAAAGAGGGATCCACAAATACCTGGGAAACGACATCAGGGACCGACTGGATCAACTCTTCTGGGGTCTCATACCCCAGAAGTTGAGCAGCCTGAGGATTTGCACATTGAAATTTCCCTTCTGGGGATAATTTGAATATTCCTACAACTGCATATTCAAAAATGTCACGGTACTGCCTCTCACTCTCTAATAGTGCTTTTTCTGCGAGTTTTCTATCAGTAATATCCTGAAATGTCCCTTCTATCCCTATGATTTCCCCTGCTGAATTGTAATTAAGGTGACAGGCTGCTAAAACCACCACCGGTTCACCTGTTTTTTTCCTGAGAATGATTTCATAATTGGCAACGCTGCCATTTTTGTAGACTTCTTCAAGAAATTTTTTATCGTCTTCAGGATGATAGTAGAAATCCTCTGCGATATTCCGGCCGATACATTCAGATAGATCATCATATCCAAGCAGTGATGCCCACGATTTACTTGCCCTAATCAGTCTGCCTTGGGTATCACTACGATAATAGACCGTCTGAATCTGGTTCAGCAGATTGGTATACTCCTTATTGGCTTCGATCAGTTCATCCTCTACTTTTTTTCGGTCTGATATATCCAGCAGGGATGCAACATTTTGTAATCGATCTGGAATTACATCAATGGTTAAAACGATGTAACGTATCTCTCCTGAACGGGACTGGAACCTGAACTCGTAATGCATGAGTGGTTTATCCGGATTTTGTCTTTGTAACCGATGTTTGGTTTTCATCATCTCAAGATCTTCTTTAAAAACAAATTCCATCCAGGTTTTTTTATTCTCAATCTCGTCTTTTGAATATCCACTGAGCCGTTCGAATTCTGAATTTACCAGACAGATAGTACCATCATTTTCCACGAGGACGGTTGCAGTTCCGGTTGTCTCAAATAATATCCGGTATTTCTGTTCACTTTCATGTATTGCCTCTTCCGCCTTTTTATTATCGGTAATATCGCGGCCTACCGACTGATATTCTATTAATTTTCCGAAATCATCAAAAATCGCATGGTCGCTCCACCGTTGCCAACGAATGCTGCCATCCGGCATCATGATCTGGTGCTCGATACTATCTGCCGGGTGTTCAGGAGTCAGGGAGGCAAAAAAATGTTGTACCCGTTCTATATCCTCAAATGGTATTTCTGGTTTGAACCGGTGTCCGATGATCTCTTCCCGTCTGAAACCGAAATACTTACAGTATGCGTCGTTCACAAAAACATGTGTCCCGTCAGGAAGGAACCGGGCAATAAACTCGGCCTGTTCTTCTACAACATTCCGATATCGCTCCTCACTCGCTTGCAGGGCTTGTTCCAGTAGTTTTTTCTCGGTAATATCCCGAACTGATTCAATAGCACCAATCCGGTTATTATGAATATCATACAGGGGTGCTCCGGTTACCCAGATATAAGCCCCTTTTCCTCCAAATAATGCCGGAGCAAATGTCTCTGCATTCAGGGTCTGTCCTCTTTTCTTGAATGACTGATATTGTGAGGATATCCCTTCGTCTTCCTTTTCGTTGAGATCGAGTAATTGTTTTCTTCTGGCACCATAGAATGGGACCGTATAGGCATAGTCACCCTGGCCAAGCATATCCTCCTTGCTAATACCGGTCATCTCTACCATGGCCCGATTCCATGCAATTACCATTCCTTCATTATCAATGGCAAATGTTGCATCCGGGAGAAAGTCAATAATGTCATTAACTTTTTTCTGATATTCAAGGAGTTCAGATTCAGCACGTCGTCTCAATACAGTGTGGCGAATTGTGTTAGAGAGTTCTGCAAACTGTGCCTCAGGATCTTCGCTCTTCTGAATGTAGAAATCAGCACCATTATTTAATGCCTCGATAACTACTTTTTCATGTCCTTTTCCGGTAAGTATGATAAATGGAGTGAGATCCCCTTCAGATTTCAGACGTTTGAGAAATTCAATACCATCCATCTTTGG
>NZ_JAJRBM010000322.1 GCF_028679455.1 Methanospirillum sp.
AGACAACCGGTTCGTGGCTGCTCACTTACTTTGGGGCACTAATTGGACCCGGATCCTTTCCCTATGCACGAAACCGGTGGGAAGAGCTGATTCTTGGTATTTCAGTACTGGGGATTTTGATCTGGATTGTGATAACTAATTGGGGATGATGCATACCTGCCCTGATTCTGTGCTGTTCTGAATGGTTTCTGCAATTCAATTATGAAAATCATTGAAAAATGTATGGAAAACTCGACAGATTGAACCGGTATGCATGATCTGCATTCCCCAGGATCCATTATGAACTCTCTCTCCCAATTCATGAGATCATGAGCAGCACCATGATATTATTCCCTACCACTATCGCACTCTGCAGGATCAGTATCATGCCGGTTGCCCATGCTGCCAGGGGGTAATACCGATCTGAGGTCGTGAGTGAGACATAAACCCAGAATAGGAGCAGAACTTTTGCAGCACTCATAATCGGCCAGAACCAGATGGTCTGTTGAAAGATGCTGAATACTGGGTTTAATTCTACTCCACCGTACTCAATAACCAGTTTCGTGGTCAGCAGATCAAGGCTTTGGAGACAGAATAAGGCGACGATGGTCATCATCCACCAGGATGTACCCGATGAACCGTATGACGGCTTCAGTCCCCGTGAATAGTGCCAGACCTTTGTTCCTGTCATGATCTCCACCCTCGATGATATGCCAGTGAGGATATAATGGATTCCCTCACAATGCGGGACCAAATCGAGTGAAGATGGCAGAATAATACCTTATTCACGTTCGTGTGATGTATGTTGTACTCATCAGGAGTAGGTATGAAAAATCAGGGGGATCATTCACTCAAAGACTCAGGAACTGATACCGTACCCGTACCTGCCGCACTGGTCTTCTCATTGCATCAGATCAAATATCATCGACGATAGAATGAGGCCTCCCGGGAGATCAGCAGATCTCTGGCATTACCATTACTCATCAGATCTCTATCCGTCCTGGAGGGGATCTGCAGGCGGAGAAATAAGAATGATTCTTATTTCCATGTCTCCTAGTTAGTATCATGAATTGTAAAATCTGTGATATAAAATATTACGCAAACTCACTTTTGTGGACATTCCTCTGGATGAGCAGCCTGGTGTCAGGCGGTCTGCTTGCACAAACCCGTGGCCTGCCCTGGATTCCTCTGACGGTAACTGATTTTAAAATTAAAAAAATTTTTGTAACTCTGCCATTACAGCGTATCGTAGTACTGGATTCATCACAGCAGATTTCCACGGTCGCCCGTTTATTAGGAATCACCAATCTCATCGTAGGTCTTGACCGCGAATCGGCTAAAAACCATGAAGCATTTCCTGAAGGTTACTCTGGATGTCTGGTTGGATCAGCAGAGAATCCGAATATTCCTCTGATAGAAACACTTGACCCGGATCTTGTTCTTACCGGAAATATTACCGATGAGATGATTGGGCAGATGGAGGCTCATGGTCTGACGGTTGCATCGATATCGGTTTTTCCAAATCAATATGGCGGTTTTATATCGTTTTCTGAGCTCTCCTGGATCGTGCAACAGATCTCCGGCCTGAACAGGGAGAACGATCAGGAAGTCGGTATGGAAGGTTTGCGGGCATAAAGAGCAGTATCATGCGGGAAATGTACTGAAATTTAGGCCAGGTCCCGTTGTATAAGCCTATGAGCATGAGTCACAATAATCTATGAAAACTCCTTATTCCAGCCATGAACCTGAAGGCAGAATCAAGTTGAATGCCTATCTCCCGGTACCGCTCCATGGATGGGCCCTTAAGCATCAGATCAGTACCTACTGGGATCAGGTGGCACTGGATTATGCAAAACACCAGTGGGATCAGGCGATAGCAATACCTGCAGATACGGTACTTGAATGGAAGAATCTGTTGAGCAAAAGCCTTGGAACCAAAACCTGTACCGTCCTGGATGCGGGATGCGGGCCAGGAACACTGACATGCCTCCTGTCTAAAATGGGGTGCCTGGTGACCGGTGTTGATCTCTCCTTTCCGATGATCAAGGCTGCACGAGAGTATGCAAATACCAGTCATGCCTCCATCAGGTTAAAACGGGGTGATCTAGAATTTATCCCCTTCCCAGAGAATTCTTTTGATGCGGTAGTGAGCAGGGATGTACTCTGCGCAACCGTTCATCCTGACCGTATCGTTCATGAATGGATGCGGGTGCTCAGGCCTGGGGGAAGACTGATCCTGATCGATAGGAACTGGAATTGTTCTGATCGGAGCATTCCCGGAAGGATCTGCAGATTTGTTGCCCCCGGGATCATTGACAGGATTCTGGATAATTACTCGCCGGTTCCTGATATGCCACCTCACATGAGGAATGCCCTCTGGTCACACTCAAGATCCCGGCCCTTGTATGATCTTAACCTCATACAAAAAGCAGGTTTTGTTGATGTTGAGGTTGAACCCCGGCTTCCGAAAACCAGGTTTGAGACCAGGGAGTCCCTGCTTGGATATGCGAGCAGACGATTCCTGATTTCAGCCAGGAAACCATAAGGCCCCGGGTTTTGTCACCGGTTTTCTGATTACCTGATATATTCCAGGTTCTCTCCTTCCTGAACAAGATTGCTGAGTGCGATGACATACTGGCTGCATACCGTACTGACGTTTTCCTCCCCTACCCAGGAATCGAAATGATAACTGTTGTTTTCTGTTTCCTGAATTGGGCGGGTAATGCCGGGTGAACTGCCCGTATTCCCAGATAATAATTGTTTGATCGATTCATAGAGGTTTTCTAAAATGGTAGGGGAACCAGGAGAAGGACTAGGCTGGGCAGGATCTTCTTCCTGAACGGTGGGTAATTTTTGAGTAGTAATATGATACTGCAGATCTGATCCTGCAGCAAAAAAGGAAAACAATGGGGAGGTCTCTAGCGAATTTTCATACCATATCTGGCAGGGTTTTCCATTGACCTGCGTGCTGATGTCACGCATAATCTTCTGAGTTGCGGATGTGAATGCATCCAGATAATATCCGAATTCAACCGGAGTATTGCGGACATGTTCCATCTGCTTCAAGAAAAATTGTGCAGGTTCAATTTTTTTTACGGTGTCCATATGGTTCATCTGCAGTATGAATATTAATAAATTTTGTAAGAATTGGTATGTGTGATATTAATATTTAATAAATATGTAGTAAGAAGGCTGAAATTATGCAGCATTGTTAGAGATATTGGGGGAAATATTATACATTATATCCATAACGCCTTTATTCCAACATTAGTATTACTAAAAAACCGATAACTAAAATATAATCTATATTATTTTGAGGAGAAATCGATCAGTATCGCTTGCAAAAATATAGGGGATAAGTATTATGATATTTAAAAATAATATAATTAATTGCTACGTCCAAATTGTATTTCTGGTTTATTGCTAAAGGAGAATACTTTCGTTGTTGCCCGTACCCGTGCAGAATGTTGTTGATCTGATAACTGGAAGTTGTAGGAATCCATGTGGCGGGGAGAATAACCATTGTGTACAGACTTTGGTATTACGATGGTTGAACCGGAAAAAAGTAGGAGATACCAAGGATCGACTCTACTCTTATCCTTATCACTACCTCTGCCCCGAAAACGGGTTAGGTGGAGTTCGATAGTATCCGCATTTCTGATGAAATACGGAATTATATCGAGAGTAACGTGATCTGACAATTCAACAGATAATTATCAGCAATGCACGGTAAGAGATGATTTATATGAACGTCATTTCAGAAGAGATTGAACTAAAAGGCCACATCATTGACTCGTCGATTTTGACAAAAGTCCTTGACACGATTTTGGATATGAAAGGGACATTCGAGATCCTGCAAGTCGATGTCGGCAAAACGAAGGATGACGAAAGTTATTGCAGGATTCGTGTTGAGGGGCATGAACAATTATTTACTGAACTTAAAAACCTGGGAGCACTTCTTCCCAGAAAGGAGATAAAAACAGAACCTGCACCACTGGATGGAGTATTGCCGGAAAATTTCTATGGTACAACGCATCATCCGACCTTCGTCTTTATCAAGAACGAATGGAGGGAAGTTGAAGACATCGAGATGGACTGTATTATTGTTGTCAACGGCGTAAAAGCAGTATGCCGGCGTCAAGGTGTGGTTAAGGAAGGAGATCGTATCGTCGTTGGTTTTGATGGGGTTAAAGTCGAAGCACCGCAACGGCCGAGGTCGCCGGTTGATCTCTTTGGTTTCATGTCAAGCGGAGTCTCACCAGAGAAACCGATTAACTATCTCATAAAAGATCTTGCCCGGGAGATTAAGAAGATCCATGATCGTAATGGTTTTATTATCTATGTCATGGGTACCGCGATGATACATACCGGGGCAGATGAAGCGTTTTTAGATCTGATACGAATGGGATATGTTCAGGCTTTGTTTACCGGTAATGGTTTTTCTGTGATGGATATGGAAAAACAGTTGTTTGGAACTACGCTTGGAATGGATAAAAAAACTGGAAAGGTTTTAAAAAGCGGGTACAAAAGCCACATCATAGCAATAAATGAGATCTGGAGAGCAGGCAGCGTTCGTCAGGCTATCGATAAGGGAGTGATTCAGGGTGGTGTACTCTATGAGTGTGTGAAAAACAATGTACCGTTTGTTATTGGTGGTTCAATAAGAGATGACGGACCACTACCGGATACGATAACCAATGTCATGCAGGCCCAGGACGAGATGAGAAAATATGTTCAGCAGGCAGACATGTGCATCATCTGTGCTTCCATGCTTCACGGAATTGCGGTCGGAAATATGCTCCCCTCAAAAGTGAAGACTGTTGCAGTGGACATTAATCCCTATGTGGTAACAAGACTGCAGGACCGTGGAACAACGCAGGCACTTGGGCTTGTTACCGATCCAGCGCTCCTGTTGCCCCTCCTTGCATCAGAGATCATGGAATTGGAAGGAATGTCTGCCAGAGCCAATTAAAATACCACTATTATTGGCTCTATTATAGAGAGACTGTCCAACGAAGTCTTTTAAGGATATTTTTTTAAATTTCGATCCGTGTCAATTTTGATTGATATTCTGTCCTGCCTATTGTCGCCCATAGGGCAGCCTTGCTATCTCGCGTCAAAATGAGAACCCGCTGGAGATGCATATACCAGATGCAGGTTACCGGGAGAACCCATTTGTTTGTAAAACAGTCTTATTTCCAGGTTTTGTGGCAATTGCAAACAACGTCATATTCCTTGCCCCGGGACGAAAGTGTGCATGGTTTCTTGCAAGTATATCACAGATTTCTGCCCGGAGCTGTTCCCTGACCTCGGACGGAACATGAGTTAGCAGGTTCTCCACCCGCATTGAAATTCTGTGTCTCCCTGAATAATCCTGATATAGCCACTGACTCGGACGAGATTCAATAAATATGGGGTGAAAACCGGATCCTACAAGGAGGTGGGTCAACTCATGGAGAGAGATCGGTGATGTACCCTGGTGAGGATCCGATGGATAGGGAAGATAATATTTTCTGAAGATGGGCATAAGGAGATCTTTCATGGAATAGGAAGCATTTCCATCCCGGGTGGTCATTCCCAGGGTTCCTCCTGGTTTCAGTACCCTGAGTACTTCGCTGAGTGCTACCTGTTTCTCATCGATCCAATGGAACGAGGAGCAGAAATATGCATGATCTATTGAGGAGTTGGCAATACAAGAGAGATCTTCTGCTTTCCCAATCCTGAACCTGATAGTAGTCTGCGTATTCTCATGAAATTTCTTTAAGGCAAGATTGATCCGGTGGGATGA
>NZ_JAJRBM010000323.1 GCF_028679455.1 Methanospirillum sp.
GGGATTATCTCATCCGGCGGTAATGCCTGTTTTTGAGAAGTTTCTCACAGATGCCAACCGCCCGCTTCGGTAACCCTGCTTTATTCATGTATGCTGCACTGAGAATCAGCGCATTCTCTTCCGGGTAACCGACAGACACCGCCCGGTCAACAAGTGCAAGGCAGCCCTTTACATCCTTATTCATCAGCCGCTCATACGCCCTGATAAGATAAACCCCGTCATGGTTTTCTCCCTCCTCCATGAAAGGACGCAGGGAAACGAGATCATCAAAACGGCCGGATTTCAGGGCCAGGTTAAAGATGATCTCGACATCCTCGAATATTACATGGTTACGGACATATCCCGATACCAGCTCGAAAGCCTCATCATACCGGTTATCGGAAAGAAGGTTTTCAAGTTCATGGTCTTCTTCCCAGCTTTCATCATCCTCTTCTATCATGCCCTGTACATCTGCACAGAAATCAGCGATCATCTTTGATCCTGACCGGTTTCCGAGGAGATCGAGTTCATCTGAGAAAAGCCTTACCTTGTACCGGTACCAAAAAAGAAACGTCTATCTTCCATGCAGGTATTTCCTCCATACTACTTTTGATATCCCTTGTGTCAGGAATAACCGGACACTTCTGTAACCCAGTCTGACATAACTGATCCTGGTTCAAAAAAAAAACAATATCAGGAATCTGATACATCATCTGAGTCACCATGAATAACAAAGAACAGGAGCAGGGCAGAATACTGTTTGAGAAGCAGATAGATTGCCTGATCCATGATGACAAGGAGACCCAGATGGCTCTCTATGATGAGAATCTGCGGTACGAGTTTCCTTTTGCAAATGACCGCCCCCGGTTGATTGAAGGACGTGAAACCTTTCGGACGGTCATGACTCCTTTGTGGGAAGAAGCACGCCGCCGGGGTGTAAAAGTCAAAGGATGCAGCTACGAATTCCATGCAACCGATGAGACCGGGCTCTATGTTGCTGTATTCACTCTTGAAGTTGAAATTGGAGAAAAAACCCGGTTTTTACCGTTCGTTCAGTTCATTCGTGTTCAAGGCAATTGCATCATCGAGGTACGGGAGTATTTCAATCCACAATTGAGGGCAGAAGTATAACATCCAGGGATCAGGTATTCAGCCTCCTTGATCAGGATGCAAAATTGGTTCTTCAAGGATCTACACGAAAATAATGGGTTAGAGTTTTAATCCCCATACCTTCCTGAACAACAGGAATTATTCAGGTAATACCAGTACTCCGTTCTCAAGGGTAAAGAACGGAGCATATGCAATTTCCCATGGATGACCATCAGGATCAGCAAAGTATCCGGAATACCCTCCCCATTCAGTACGGGATGGCGGTTTTATTATCCGGCCCCCGGCTCTCACTGCATCAGACAGAAAAGTCTCCACCTCTTCTTCAGACTCAACATTTTGAGCAAGTGTAATACCACCAAACCCCCCGTTATCCTCTAAACATGCATCCCTGGCAAGCAGAGGCCTTGGATAAAGTGCCATGACTATCCCTGATACAAGATTGAAAAATGCAATGTCTCCGGCACTTGCCTGAGAAAGAGGCCAGCCTAGTCCGTCACGGTAAAATTTGACTGCCCTTTCCAGATCAGATACACCCAGGGTAATTATGGTGATTCTTGGCTCCATCATCCTCACAGGTTACTTACAACCCTTTCGCCGTTAATCCTTGGCATGGTTTGAAATACTGGATCATCCGGTTTATCCGGATAAGCAGGATGGTGGTCTCAACAAGGTGCATATAAACCTGTTATAACGAGAATATTCCCTGATTTGTTTCAAAGAAACATCAGGTTATACCTTCGGCAATCTCCAGGTACATGAAATGAAGATGAACTCTATTGCCAGGGTGCAGAGCATAAGCGTGTGAATTATCACCGTGAAACGGAGATTTTTCGGGAAGTACTGCTCGTAAGCACTTTATAGGAGTAAGCAAGCGATACGGATTATCCTGAACGGTTGCATTATACTATTACTGATACGCAATAAGGTTATGATGATGAATGATTCTGAAACCAAGGACACGATCAGAAAAATATGGGATTATTCTTCAATTTCTTACGATAGCAACGCGGGTCACGGGATTTTTTCAGAAGAAGAAAAAAATGCATGGACCAGGGAATTACGTCTGAACCTGCCTCCAGGACCACTGAAAATTCTCGATGTAGGATGTGGTACAGGTGCGATGGCCCTTTTATTTGCCGGGATGGGGCACCAGGTAACCGGTATCGACCTGTCCCGGGAGATGCTGACAAAAGCCGGAAAGAAGGCTGATGAGAAGAGTCTTACCCTCGAATTAGGAACTGGTGATGCCGAGTACCTGCCATTTCCCGACGGGTCGTTTGACGTGGTTGTTAACCGTCACCTCCTCTGGACACTTCCTCATCCGGAAACCGCATTGAAAGACTGGCATCGTGTTTTGAAACCGGGAGGCAGGGTGTTCATCATCGACGGGGTGTGGGATGATAATAGCCTCCTTTCATGGATGAAAATTCGAATGAGTTCAGGAGTAGCCAGGATATTCGAACCTCATAATACCCACCAACGCTCCTATGATCCCACTATCAGAGCCTCCCTCCCCTATGCGGGAGGAGTTCCGGAAGAGATAACGCTGAACCTTCTCAAAGATACCGGGTTTGTTCACCTCGATACACGGAACCTGATGTACATCCGTGAACTACAGAAAACAGATCTCCCCTGGTACAAGAGACTTGCACAGGGAAAGAGTTATTATATTATCATATCTGTAAAAAACGGGATGTGAATTTCGGATCGCAGATGTGAGTTTCCGTCAAAAAAACCAAACAGGGTATTATTCCGAACATTTCAGGAGGAGAGAGCATTTTAGGGATTGATACTATTGCCTTATAAGAAACGGAAATTTACATCCCAGAACTTCAGATGAATGCATTTTATGTGAAAGGTTCGACTCACTCACCGGAAACGCCACCTGCTTTGGGGTTGCGAATTGGTGTTATCCTACGATACGGGATTTCCCAAATAACCCGAGAAAAACCCGGACCCTCAACAGTTGATACGGAAAGAGAAACCAGGTGATGGAATGATATCAATCTATAATCTCATCTCCTGATATCATAAGAATAACTAAGAGATGCCCAACAAAACGTCTATCCGGATTGATAATGCTACCTCTCATCCGGCCAGCCTCTATGACCAGAATATCACGATCACCATCCCTTATTATCAAGAAATACTGGAAGAGATCTTAGCATTTGTTGAGAGCATCGAAGCGAAACCTGCATCATGGCTTGACACCGGTTGTGGTACCGGAACCCTTGTTTCCCGTGCTCTCAGTAGATTTCCGGATACAGTCTTCACCATTGCCGATCCTTTAGCAGAGATGCTCAAACAGGCAGAAATGAAACTTTCAGATCTTCGAGTCAGCATCCTTGGCCAATGCAGCACAGAGAACCTTGAATCTGGAACCGGGTATGATATCATAACTGCTATTCAGTGTCATCATTACCTCGATATCCCCACCCGAAAACAGGCAGTAGAGAGGTGTTTCTCACTGCTAAAGCCAGGAGGGTATTATATCACCTCGGAGAACATCAGGCCGCTCTCCAGGGCAGGAGAATCTATCGGTCTTCGATACTGGGGGAGATTCCAGGAGAGGGCAGGGAAGAACCATGAAGAGGTAAAGACTCACCTGGCCAGGTTTGATAGAGAATACCACCCCATAACCATCACTGAGCATCTTGATCTCTACCGGTCGGCAGGGTTTGAAACCGTGGAAATTCTTTGGTATTCCTATATGCAGGGTCTCTTTTATGCGATAAAACCCGGGAAAAAGAGTTGAAAGAGATCTGTTCTATATTGAAATGAAGAAATACAATCCCTTCCTTATTGAATAACATCATCTGCGACGAATGAAATGAAGATGTTTTATAAAAAACCGGGAGTTCAGAGATGGATAAGAATCTATCATCATTTTTTGGTCTATGCTGCTCGGATTTCATACCTTCAGATTCAGAATTTTTCTCCTTGATAGTCTAACTGGATAAAAAACTCCGGGATGTACAGTTCGAATATTATGCATGTCTTA
>NZ_JAJRBM010000324.1 GCF_028679455.1 Methanospirillum sp.
AGACTGTTTTCTGCGAATCAGGTCGAGTTCTCTGATGTATGTGGCCAACTGGGAGATAGTTCTGACCGCGACGATGATCAACCGGTCTCCCCGTTCTGCAAGAAGAGCAGAAACCACACTGGATTTGCCTGATCCGGTTGGTGCATCAATCAGGAGCACTCCCCCTTCGCGGGCACTAGCGGCTGCAACTTCGAGCATAGCCTCTTGTCCGGGCCGGTACGCAGTATACGGAAACCACCGGTCAAGCTGGGTCATGCCATACCTGTTAGTGTTTCTTCCTCTTATCTCTGTCAGAACAAAATTGAGCGTTTAAGATATCTGATCTGAATATATTATGCCGTGTAAGATGATGATACCAAAAAAAGTAGTTAATTATAAACCGTTTTCTTTAAATACAGAGGAGTATTGCTTATCTGTTCCCTTGATATGCCGGGTTACCCAGTCACGTAAAAAATTCATGATCTCGATGGAAAGACCTAATTTTCCAGCATTAAAATCAGTCTGAAATTTTTCAACTTCCTGTACAAATCCTTCATGCTCTTTCTTGTGTGTCAGATACCCGATATATTTAAACTGTTGCATATATTTCTCTTCAGCTTGAAAATGATACACAGTATAGGCAGCAAGTTCATCGATGATCTGTGATACAACCTGCTTTCCCTGTTTGGCAAGCATCGCCTCATGAAGTTTATTGATCAGATCGATGAGACGCTGATGTTGTTGGTCAATTTCTTTGACCTGCACACTCAAATCTTCCGACCATTTCATAATAGACATAATCAGGAGGATGGAACGTTCTTCCAGATAAGAACACCGGTTCAGAGACAGGATATTATCAGCAGGATCAAGATTCACACAAGTCAAGGGAAGCTTACTATGGTAGATAGTACCCGTCATCATTCAGGCAGGGGGTGAAGTATTATCATCAACATCCAACATCAGATTCAAGACTGCCTGCAACCTATGTTAATTATTGCCTGATCAACATATGCCCTCACATCCGTATCCACAATTTTTCAAAGTAGTCATATTCATTCTGATAATATCTGGTATTTCGATGATAACCCACGGAGAGGTATCAGGGAATCAGGTTAACACAGTAGTAAAAACTGAGTCAAACCAGAGCGGAACGACCCTTTCAATACCTTCAGTGATAACAGCGCCTGGAGTATACATTCTTACCACTGACTACACTGGAATAGGAGGATCAGATGCAATCACTATTCAGTCAGATGATGTCCTCCTTTTAGGAAGAGACCATCTCCTGCAAGGGAATACATCAGGTTCTTATCAGAATGCAGGCATTAGAATATCAGGTGGGGGCACGTCTCATAAAAATATCACGATCTCCTCGGTTGAAATTTCCGGATTTAATTCAGGAGTTCTGATGGAGGATATAAAAGATGCACAGATTCAGGATTGCTCAGTACATAATAACCGCCATGCCGGGATATCAGTAACTAATGGAACCGATCTAAACCTCACCAGTTCGGTGATATCCTCCACCCATCCCGTAGCCGGGGGAACCGGAGGTAACGGCCTCATCATTTCTAATTCAGATAATATCACCATCCATTCTGTTCAGGTAATCGGAACCGGAACAGGCGGAGCCGGATCCGGCATCCAAATTTCGCACTCATCAGGAATACGGATTAATGAGAGTGCCAGTGTGATAAATGCAGGATCAGGTATCTCCATTGATGGAAACAATTCAGAATTAGTAATCAGTAATGCTAATATATCAGCAAATGGAGAAAACGGAATAGCCATCGGTGCCGGTTGTTCAGGCCTGGAGATATCAGAATCCAGGATAAGTAAAAACACACTGACTGGCATTGAGGTAATTTCCGGTACCAGGGGACTGATCTATGCAAATGTCATTGATAACAATCAGGTCGGGCTGAGTCTGAGTGAATCTGAACATTTCCAGTTGAAAAAGAACCATTTGCGAAATAATAAAATTAATCTGGATGTTACCGGCAGTTCTCCTGACCAGTATCAACACCAGATTGATACCTCAAATCTCGCTGATAACCGGCCAATATGGTATCTCACCAATTCCAGTGGAGTGCAGATCGGATCTCATGAAAATCCCTCATGCATTTATGCGGTACACTGTACTGGTCTTTCAATCACTGACCAGATCGTTACTAACAATGGTGCAGGAATTTTTCTGATCGATACTGACTCAGCCACTATTCAACGGGTTTCATCGCTGGATAACACATTTGGCATCAGAATCGGATATGGATCCAGGAATATAAGTATCATCAACAGTAGCACAGAAACGAATCTGATTGCGGGATATACAGTATCAGGCAGTGACAATATCACCTTCAAATCCTGTGCAGCACAGAACAACCTGATCGGTTATTTCCTGACTTCGACCAGTACTGTGCTTGTGGAGTCATGTAATGCGTATAAACAACAGGGACTGCGTCGTCGGGGACCTTCAGGATTTCTGATATCAGACTGTACAAATGTTTCTATCATAAACAGTTCAGCGAGAGAGAACCAGTTTGACGGAATATATCTGAAGAATTCTCCAGATACCAGAATCATCAATTCTATCGTATCAGCAAATGATATTGCAGGAGTTGCCGTCTTATCTGAAAGATTCACTATGGTTAACTCCACGGTATCATCCAATGGAGTAGGCGGGATATTGATCTATGGAAACAGTTCCATCCTTCAGGGAAACCAGATCATAAAAAATAATGGGCGGGGTTTGCTTATAGACTCGGTTATCGCAAGCAGGATCTGGAATAATATCTTTAATAACTCACGAAATGTTGAAACTTCAGGTGATAATCAGATGACACAATGGAATATCACCTTGCAATCAGGCACCGGAATTACCAATAGGGTATGGGTAGGAGGAAACTATTGGGGTGCCCCCAATAAATCAGGATATTCAGATACCTGTAATCCTGATACCAAGGGTTTTTGCAACTCACCATACCAGCCAGAAAGCAATGGAACTGATTTTTACCCGATTTCACGGATTCTGATTGTAAACAACTCTTCTTCCATGAGTCAGACAAGCAGTCATATGAGTAATAATGATCTCGATCAGAATGGCAGGGTCAATCTGCAGGATGTGATTATTTTGATGAATCTGATTGGCTCCGGAAATACTAACATTTCATCGTATGATTTCAATCATGATAGCAGGGTTAATCTGGAAGATGTGATAGTATTCTTCCATCAGATATCCTGATAGAAAAAACCGCAATCCATCTTCTTGTGAATACGATTAACGGATAGAACCTGCCTGGGTTGATATATTCGGAACAAATGAGCAAATTACCTGAACAGTAAATACAATACCATGAAAATAATTCCCGCAACGATGAGCACGAGACCTATCATGATGACCTGAAGGCGGGTGAATCGTTCAGGCTTTCGCAGGGCTTGTGTCTTCTCCCACTGTAATTTGATCCTGCGGTTGTTCCGCCCGAGATTTTGCAGGTATACCGGATTATCTGGTGATAAGATGAGAGCATTTCGAAAACAGATATCTGCAGTTTCAACCTGACCGGCCTTTGAATATACGACACCCATCGCATTCCACGCCAGATGATGCTCTTCATCTGTTTCAACGACTGCCTGAAACCGTTCAACTGCCCGCTGAAGATCACCAGCAAGAAATGCCTTCTTTCCTTCACGGAACCACGATTCCTCTTCAGAAGTCATAGAGATCAGTTTGGATGTTGTATTACTCGGATTCAGTATTATTCTATGGATGCATTATCCCAGAAATTTTTCAGTGATTTGATCTGAGAGAAAGATTGGGTCCGGCCTATCTGATAACAACCGGACTTTTACTAAATGCAATATTATTATCCCGGGTACTTTCTGTGATCTCATTTGATGAATCTGCAACGATGCTAAAGTAATAACTCCCTAGGTTGATGGTTTTGGGAATTGGAATTACGGCATCGGCCACCCGTTGCTTTCCTGGCTGTAACCCATCTATCCTGGTCTTTACTACAAGGATGCTGGTATCAGGATTGATCTGCTGATCAGTTGAAAGATACATGGAGATATCAAATGCTCCTGCACTAACCCTGCCATTATTTTTGATCGTTGAAGTTACGTTGAAACTTCCTCCAGGAGTTCCGGATGTACCAGACGACCGGATCCTAACTACGAGATCCGGAAGCAACTTTCCAGAACCAGCAGAGTCGGTTGATGTTGTTATTGTTTCAGCACCGGGAGTTGCCGTAACCGTCGGAGTGGCAGTCATCTCAATGGTAATCTTGGGAGTCGGAGTTACTTCAGGGGTTACAGGAACCGGAGTTGAAGTCACCGTTGCTTCTACCACTATCTCAGGGGTCGGAGTTACTTCAGGGGTTACAGGAACCGGAGTTGAAGTCACCGTTGCCTCTACCACTATCTCAGGGGTCGGAGTTACTTCAGGGGTTGCAGGAACCGGAGTTGAAGTTACTGCAGAAGATAAAGGACCGGAGATAACAATCGGAGTATCCATTGACCGTGAGTTGTTCTGCTTATCATGCTCTAGAATCGCAGACTGACTATCTGCCATTGCAATCAGAGAATATGAACCGGGAGTGACATTTAATGGAATTAATGCTACAGCAGTCCCCTGACGGGATTTTCCAGCAACGAGATCCGGTATATCTCCATACCCAAGTTCCAGATCATCAGCAGATACCGATCCATCATGAGAGAGGTAAACAGATAACCGGAACTTTCCTGCATCTGCATCACCTGCATTGCGAACGGTTGTCGTAATCGGGATCTTTTCACCTGGTGCTGC
>NZ_JAJRBM010000325.1 GCF_028679455.1 Methanospirillum sp.
GATTTGGCAGGGCTGCAGCTCCGGGAGGTGCCAGTACCGGTACCCACGAAGCAGTAGTCCGGGATCCGGCATCAGCAGTGAATGATGCAACTCAGCAGGTCATTCCCTATCTGATTGGGCTTGATGCTCAGGATCAGATTGGGTTTGATGCACTTCTGCGGGAAGTTGACGGGACCGAAAACTTTGCAGGAATTGGTGCGAATGTGGCAGTTGCCCTCTCAATGGCAAATGCAAAGGCTGCTGCGGCAGCCCTGAAGATACCGCTCTGGCGGCACCTTGGAGGTTCGTTTGTAACCTCAGCCCCTCTTCCGTTAGGAAATATGGTTGGAGGCGGGGCACATGCAAGTGGTGCTACCGAGATTCAGGAATTCCTGGTTGTTCCAACCGGTTGCACCGGAATCAGGGATGGTATCTACGCAAATGCACGTGTTCACGCAGTGATAAAGGAACTCCTGCAAAAGCAGGGAGTTACTTGTGGGAAGGGAGACGAAGGGGCATGGGCTCCGGGTATTACCGATAAGAATGCCTTTGAGGTAGTAACCGAGGCGGCCAATATCGTATCTGACGAGGTTGGATTCTCCCTCAGTACAGGGATCGATATGGCAGCAAGCCAGTTCTACAATCCAGGGACCGGATTGTATGAATACCGGGGAGGCACAACCCGGACTGTCGATGATCAGATCGCCTATGTTGCAGAACTGATTGACGAATATGGGCTGGTATATGTCGAAGATCCTCTGTATGAAGAGGATTTTGCTTCCTTCGCCACCCTTACCGAAGAGATGGGCAGTACCTGCCTCATCTGTGGTGACGATCTCTTTGTCACCAACCCTTCCCGATTAGAGAAGGGACTAGCAGAAGGTTCGGCCAACTGTGTGTTGATCAAACCGAACCAGATCGGAACCCTGTCAGATACCTACCAGGCGATCACCCTCGCACAGAGGCATGGCATGGAGACCGTTATGAGCCACCGTTCCGGGGAGACCGGGGATACGACCATCGCCCATCTGGGATGTGCGTTTGGCTGCGTATTCATCAAGACCGGTGTTGTCGGCGGAGAACGAACAGAAAAACTGAATGAACTCATTCGGATAGAGGAGAGTATGTATGAACGGAAATGAGATGGAGATTGAACTGAACGAGCCCCTTGTCTCTGTTGAGGAGTACCTGGCGGCTGGTGTACACATTGGAACCCAGCAGAAAAGCAGCGATATGAAGGATTTCATCTACCGCGTTCGCGGAGATGGACTTTACATTCTGGATATCAGAGAGACTGACGAGCGAATCAAGCTCGGTGCAAAGTTCCTCTCCCAGTATGATCCTGCCAAAATTCTGGTGGTCACCTCACGTCAGTACGGGCAGTTCCCTGCACGCCAGTTTGCTGAGGCAATCGGAGCATTCCCAATGACTGGCCGGTATATCCCCGGTACCCTTACGAACCCGATTCTGCCCAAGTATGCAGAACCTGAATGTATTGTGGTGACCGATCCGGTCAGTGATATCCAGGTCATTAAAGAGGCACTGCAGATCGGTATTCCGGTTGTTGCACTCTGTGATACCAACAATATGACCAGTCTGGTTGACCTGGTCATCCCAACCAACAACAAGGGTCGCAAAGCCCTCTCCATGATCTACTTCCTGCTCACCAAAGAGTTCCTCCGGCACAAGGGATACACTACCTCCCTGACTCCTGAGGACTTTGAGACTGATCTGTAAATTCATGGGCAGCATCAGGACGATACCCTGATGTACTCACACGTCAACACACAGTCCCATGATGATCAGGCGAAATAGTGTCGCCGGGACCTTTTACCCGGCTGACCCGGCCCAGCTGACTCATATGCTGGACACGTTCTTCAGGTCTGCTCGTACCGGCGGGGATGCAAAAGGGATTGTATCCCCACATGCCGGCTATATCTATTCTGGCCAGACTTCTGCCCATGCATTCAGTGCAATCAGGGAAGGGTTTGACGGAACATTCATCCTAATCGGACCAAGTCATCGTGGGTTTCCAACCTTTATGTCAGGAATCCCCTGGGAAACCCCTATCGGACCCGTTGCGACAGATACTGATCTTGCTGCAAGTATCGGGCTTCCGGTGGATGAGCGGGCGATGGCATTTGGGAATGAGAACTCACTTGAGGTTCAGGTTCCGTTTATCAGGTTCCGGTTTCCTGACGCGTCGATCGTAGCAATTATGATGGGTCCCCAGACGATGAGGGAGATCATGCGGGTATCGAGTCACATCAACAACGCAATTCGTCAATATGGTGGAGATGTAAGGATTGTTGCCTCGAGTGACTTTTCCCATTATGTTCCCGCTGATAAGGCACAAAAAGACGATCTTTTTGTTATTGAAGCACTGAAGGATCTGAATGTGCAGGAATTTTATAATCGGATACAACAGCACCAGGTAACTGCCTGTGGTTATGGCCCGATCGGGGCAATGATTGAGGCATTGAAGCCACAGGGGGCAACGCGGTGCGATCTCATCTCATATACTACCAGCGGCGAAGCAAGCAGAGACTTTCAGCAGGTAGTCGGATATGCGGCGTTGGCGGTGAACTGATTGGCAACCTGGAGTGCACCCGGAAAGGTGTTTCTCTTTGGTGAACATGCGGTGGTATATGGGAGACCTGGCATTGCACTTGCGATCCGTCCCAGGGTGTATGTAACGGTGCGGAAGACCAGTCATGCTCACCATGCCAAATCACCCTATATTGATCAATGCTTCAAAGAACTGAACGTGAAAGGGAGTGTCTATATAAACTCACAGCTCCCCAGTTCTTCAGGACTCGGGTCATCTGCAGCGGTTACCGTTGCAACAATCGCGGCAATCAATGATGAGTTCGGACTTGATAAGACCCGTGATCAGATCGCTGAAATCGCCTATAAAATTGAAAAAAGGGTTCAGAAAGGACGTGCAAGCCCGACCGATACGACCGTATCGACCTATGGCGGTATGTTCCTGATCAAAGAAGGAACCCGCAAACGGCTGGCACCCCAGAATTACCATCTGGTGGTTGGAAACTCCCAGGTAACGCATTCGACCGCGAGAATGGTCGAGAAGGTTGCAGATCTGAAAGGAAAATATCCTCAGGTCTGCGAACCGGTATTTGATGCGATCGAGGCATTGACGCTCGACGCAATGAAACATCTTGATGAGCCGCAATATCTCGGCCGTCTCATGGATATGAATCATGCCCTCCTCGATGTGCTTGGGGTGGGTCATCCCCAGCTCTCCAAACTGGTTCTTGCTGCCCGGGCAACCGGCGCATATGGTGCAAAGATAACCGGTGCCGGAGGTGGTGGATGCATGGTAGCGCTTGCTCCCAAGAACCTCAAGGCACGTATCGCCGGAGCACTTGAGGTCACCGATGGACGGGCGCTCATCACCTGTCTTGATACAGAAGGACTTCGGAAAGAAAAGGATGCATAATCGGACGATACTCAAACTCGGCGGGAGCGTGATAACCGAGAAGTCAGCAGGCTCTGCAGGTGTCATCAGATCTGATACACTGGATGCAATTGCAAAGAGTCTGGCGATGTACCCGGAGATGCCGCTCGTGATCGTACATGGTGCCGGCTCGTTCGGTCATCCCCAGGCAAAAGCCTATCACGTGCAGGAGGGAGTATCCCGGGAGAACCGGAAAGGAATCTTTGAGACTCATCAGGCAGTTGGTGAACTCAATACTGCGGTGGTGGCTTCCCTGCGCAGCAAGGGGATTGAAGCGGTGCCGATTCATCCGCTTCATGGTTGCGAAGCGGATGATGGTATTCTGGTTTCGCAAATCTTCGGGCATATGGACAGGATGATCAGCCTTGGACTGGTACCGGTTATTCACGGCGATGTGGTGATGGATCGCAGACGTGGTGCCTGCATCGTTTCCGGTGATCAACTGATTAGGGTTCTCGCAGAAGGGCTTGGAATGGACCGGGTTGGTCTTGCGACCGATGTCCCGGGTCTTCTTGCAGAGGATGGGTCAGTTGTGAGGGAATTGCGTCGATCAACGGCGCACCAGGTTACCATCGGCAACTCGGGTCATATTGATGTGACCGGGGGAATGGAAGGAAAGATTGCCGAACTTCTTGCTCTGGCTGATCATGGGATCAGGTCCGAGATGTTCCATGTCTCACAGATTGAAGCGTTTCTCGCCGGGAAGGATCATGGCGGGACTCGAATCCTTCCGGAGGATTCATGAACCCCAGGCGGTTTACCTCCTCACGGAAACTGGATCACCTTCGGATCTGTCTGGAAGAAGATATTGAATCAGGAAGCACCGGTTTTGAAGATATTAAACTGGTACACAATGCTCTTCCTGATTCAGATATGGATACGCTGGATCTCTCGACAGATCTCTTCGGACACCGGTTCGGATCCCCGCTCTTTATATCAGCAATGACCGGCGGACACCCGGATACTACCCGGGTTAACGAGGTTCTTGCACAGGCTGCCCAAAAATACGGCCTTGGAATAGGGGTAGGATCGCAACGTGCAGCAATTGAAGATCAGAGTCTCGAGGAGACATTTTCGATTGTCAGGGAGACTGCTCCCGATGCGTTCATCGTTGGCAACCTTGGTATTGTCCAGCTCAGAGATCATGGGATCGAATGGGCTGAAACCGCGGTTGAAATGATTGATGCGGATGCTCTTGCGATTCACCTCAATTTTCTCCAGGAGGCAACCCAGCCTGAGGGGGATCACAATGCAACCGGATGTCTTGATGCATTGCGGGAACTATGCAGGGAATTTTCAGTACCGGTTATCGTGAAAGAGACCGGATGTGGGTTCTCTGAAGAAATTGCACGGCTCTGCTATGGAGCAGGTGCTGCCTGCATTGATGTTGGCGGATATGGTGGCTCGTCATGGGCGGCTATCGAGAGTTTCAGAGCAGGGAAAGGGGAAGCAGGTGGAGATCAACGGCTCTCGGATCTCGGCCTGCTCTTTAAAGAGTGGGGTATCCCTACTGCAATAAGTGTAACCGAGGCGGTCAGATGCGGCGGCCCGGTGATTGCAAGTGGTGGAATCAGAACCGGGATTGATATTGCAAAAGCCCTGGTTCTGGGTGCAAAACTCGGCGGAATGGCTCTTCCCCTGCTCAAACCGGCATGCGATGGAATAGAGGCCCTGTCAGAGACGATAGAGACAATCCAGCAACAGTTGCGGATTGCTCTCTTCCTGACCGGGCATACCCGGGTGTCAGAGATGCCCGATACCAGATGGTACGGAACCGGTCCTACCGCGCAACTGATACAGCGATAATAATTTACAGGAGGATACCAACTTGGACATTGAAGTCCTTGCAGTGGGTGGCTATAATGAATTTGGCCGAAATATGACCGCCATCCGCTGCGGAAAGGAAATTGTAATAATTGATATGGGGATCAGGCTTGACTCCCTGATGATGCACCCTGATATCGAGATGGAGAATACCCATTCGCTTGACCTGATTGAGATGGGGGTCATCCCTGATGATACGGTGATGAACCAGCTCGAGGGAACGGTTAAAGCGATCATTCTCTCTCACGGGCATCTGGATCATCTTGGAGCCGTGCCCAAACTGGCACACCGGTACAATGCTCCTATCATCGGGACTCCATACACGATTGAACTGGTCCGCCAGCAGATCGAGGGTGAGAAGAAGTTCGGGGTGAACAACAAACTCTATCCGCTCAAGTACTCACAGCGGTACACGATCTCAAACACACTCTCCCTGGAACTGGTACGGACTCAGCACAGTATCATCGATACTGCAACGATTGTGCTCTACACACCAAAAGGAGCGATTGTGTATGCACTCGACTTTAAACTGGATCGAAACCCGGTACTGGGAGAACCACCTGACTTTGCAAAGTTCCGAAAGATCGGTAAGGAAGGGGTGCTCTGCCTGATCACCGAATCTACCAATGTGAGCAAGAAAGGCAGGTGTCCGAGTGAACAACTTGCCAAGAGTATGGTACGCGATGTCATGACGAGTTATGAAGATGATAAGAATGCCATCGTCATCAGTACCTTTGCATCTCATATTGCCAGAGTGAAAACTATTGCTGAGTGTGCTCATGAGATCGGGCGGAAACCTCTGCTTCTTGGCAGGTCTATGGAACGCTACTGCAGCACTGCAGAGCAGATGAAGTATGTCAGGTTCCCTGACACGACGAGTATCTTTGGTAACCGCCGGGTTGTAGAACGAACACTCCGACGTATTATCAAGGGTCCCCGTGATGAGTATGTACCGATCGTGACCGGTCACCAGGGTGAGCCTGGTTCAATCCTGACCAGGATAGCACAGAAGGACACTCCATACCGGATCGAGAAGGGTGATAAGATCATGATCAGTGCCCAGCTGATTCCTAATGACATGAACCGGGCACAGCGGTACCGGATGTTCACGATGATCAACCAGCAGGGTGGCCGTATCTTTGATGATCTTCACGTTTCAGGGCATGCATACTGCGAGGATCACTATGAGTTTCTCAATATGCTGAATCCCCAGTTTGTGATAGCAGCCCACGGTGGTATCAATCAAACTTCCGAGTATCTCAATCTTGCAACTGATTGCGGGTACACCCTGAACAAAGACTTCTTCCTGATGGCAAATGGCCAGCGGCAGAAACTGGCCTGAACGGTGAAATTTATGGATCTGGAGACGTATCTGCGAAAAACTGCAACCGAGGTCAACACGCTTCTTGACCAGTATTACGGCAATCCCGGAACCGAATTATCAAAGGCATCAAACCATCTGCTCTTTGCCGGTGGTAAACGGCTGCGGCCGGCCCTCTTCAAGCTTGCAGCTGACACTATCCGCTCAGGCAGTTCTACAGGTATCCTTCCTGCAGGGCTTGCACTCGAGGTGACACACAACTTTACACTCATTCATGATGATATCATGGACGGGGATGCTACCCGGAGGGGAAAGCCTACGGTTCATACCCTCTGGGGTGAACCTGCAGCAATTCTTGCCGGTGATGTGCTCTTTGCCAGATCATTCTGTCTAATTGCTGATGCTATGGCCCCTGATGCTGCGAAGGTTGAGGCATCTGCAATGCTTGCAAAGACCTGTGTTGAGATCTGCGAGGGACAGCAGCAGGACATGTCGTTTGAAGACCGACAGGATGTCTCCCTGGAAGAGTATCTTGATATGGTTACCAAAAAAACCGGGGTTCTGTATGGGGCAGCAGCGGCGATGGGAGCAATTCTCTCCGGTGCAAACAAGCCACAAGTTGACGCTCTGTATTCCTATGGGTGCAGTATCGGAGCAGCATTCCAGATCCAGGATGATATCATTGATCTGATGGCTTCATCTGAACAATCAGGGAAAGATCAGGCTTCTGATATCAGAGAAGGAAAACAGACGATCATCGCGATTACTGCCCGGGCGAAAGGTATCGATCTAGCCCCGTACCGGCGTGTTCTCAGTCCTGCTGAGATTGAAGAAGTGATCACGCTTCTTGTGAAGGCGGATGTCATATCAGAAGTGCAGGATACTGCTGATGCGATGGTCAAACGTGCCATCGATGGGCTCTCTGTGCTTCGTGACTGTCCTGAACGACAGCTTCTTTCAGATCTTGCCTACTTTTTTGTCCAACGGGGGTACTGAATTGGACGATCTAAAGTCTATCCTTCTGGGTGCTGCACTGCAGAATGCGGTGAAGCATAAGAGTGTGCCAGCAGCGGGAGCAGTGATGGGAGCGGTGATGGGAAATCATCCCGAACTGCGATCACGTTCCGGTGAGATCAAGTCCCTGCTTGGTGAAGTGATCGCCGAGGTTGCATCACTCTCACATGAAGAACAGGAGATACGTCTTGAGCAGACTGCCCCTGAACTTTTTGCGGCACTTTCTGAAAAGAAAGAGAAGAAAAAGCACACGCTTCCTGATCTTCCGAATGCTGAAGACGGAGTGGTGATGCGGTTTGCTCCCAATCCTTCAGGTCCGCTTCATCTTGGCCACGCCCGGGCTGCATTTCTTAATGATGAATATCTCAAGCGATATGGTGGGAAGTACATTCTTCGGATCGAGGATACCGATCCAAAGCGGGTTGATACCGATGCCTACCAGATGGTTCCGGAAGACATCGGATGGATGGGACTCAATATCACCGAGACGATCTACCAGTCTGACCGGTTTCCGCTTTATTATGATGTCGGCAGACAACTGATCGAGAAAGGGGTTGCCTATGTCTGCCGGTGTGATAACGAGGAGTTTAAGAACCTCAAGATGAAGAAGGCAGCCTGCCCCTGCCGCTCGCAGACGGTTGAAGAGGCTGCCGAACTTTTTGATCAGATGCTTGAAGGCAAATTCGCTGAAGGAGAGATTTCGGTCAGGCTCAAGACCGATCTCCTGCATCCGGATCCGGCGATGCGTGACTTTCCTCTCTTCAGGGTTCTTACCTCGGTCCCTCATCAGCGGGTTGATGCGATCGTGTATCCGCTCATGAATCTCTCGGTGGCGGTTGATGATCACCTCCTTGGGATGACTCATGTGATCAGAGGCAAGGATCATATCGCCAACACCGGTCGTCAGAAATTTATCTTCGACTACATGGGTTGGAAGCAACCGGTGTACCGTCACTACGGGAGGATGGGGATCGAAGGTGTCGTTCTTTCGACTTCACAGATGCGTCAGGGTATCGTTGCTGGTGAATATACCGGCTGGGACGATGTCCACCTTGGTACCCTGCGTGCAATGGCACGTCGGGGAATTGAGTCTGAAGCGGTCAGGAATGCCGTTATTGAGATAGGAATCGGTGAGACCGATATCCAGTTCTCCTGGGAGAACCTGTATGCAAAGAACAAGGATATTGTGGATAGCAAGGCAGACCGGTTCTTCTTCGTTGCTGATCCGGTTGAACTTACTATCGACGGTTCCCATCCGGTGACTGCCAAAGCAATGCGGTACCCCGGAGATGAGACCCGGGGATTCCGGGAGATCCCTTTCACTGGAAAACTGGTAGTCCCGAAGGGAGAGTTAGAGTCAGGTGCATCACTGATCAGGCTCAAGGATCTCTTCAATATCTCGATCAGAAAGGACGGTGGTTCATACACTGCAACCTATGCCGGTGATGAACTCCAGCAGGCCCGGGATGCAAAGGCTCCCATCATTCAGTGGCTTCCGGCAGGTTACGGAACTCCCTGCCTGATAAAAAAAGCAGACGGAGATATATCAGGAGTCTGTGAACCCGAGGTTGCGACCTGGAAGGATCGGATGGTTCAGTTTGAGCGTGTCGGATTTACCCGGATCGATGCAGTTGGTCAGCAGATCGTGGCATATTACAGCCACCGGTAATCGTTTTTTAAAAAGAGTAATTTCAGTTGTATGGCGTGGTATCTGATTGATTCGAATCAGTTACCAGGTCCATCTCTTCCTGAATCTGGCCCTGAACCAAATGAGTCCCTGCCTGAATCATGTCCTAAATCAGGTCCGCTTCTTCCAATATCAATGGCTGAATCAC